>JBEKEB010000014.1:0-34292 GCA_050014055.1 Anaerolineales bacterium
GCCCATGCAGGTAGCGGGCGAAGTCCGCCGCTGCGTCCGTTTCGCGATAAGCGCCGAACTCGGCATGCATTTCCTGCAGCCGGGATTGATAAAGTTGCATCGAGTCGGTCAGAACGGTCAGGACAATATCGTTCTCGCCCAATTCGTAATACTTGGCGAATTTGATGGCGCTCAGCACGTTCGAAATGCCCGAGAAGCCCAACAGGTCGAGCTGTGCGATGATCTCTGCCGGCACGCCCAGGCTGGCCAGGTACTTTCGTCCTACAGGGTCGTTGAACAGGCGGCTCAGGTTGACCACGGCATTATCGTCGATGGCAACCACCATGTCGGTGTTCTTGGTGTTATGGATCCATGGCACGTGCTTGTCGCCGATGCCCTCGATCCGGTGGGCGCCGAAGCCGTTTTCCAGCAGGGTCGGGCATTGCAGCGCTTCACTGGCTACGATCTTGCTGTCGGGGAATATCTGCTTCAGGTAATCGCCGCTGGCGATCGTCCCGGCCGAACCAGTGGCGGAGGCCATGCCGCGGTAATGGTCCTTGGGACCCATCAACTGCTTGAGCGCCTCTTCCATGGCGTGACCGGTGACCTCGTAGTGCCACAGGTAGTTGCCGAATTCCTCGAACTGGTTGAAGATCATCAGGTCCTGGCCGGACTTGCGCAACTCCCAGCACTTGTCGAAGATCTCTTTCACGTTTGACTCGGTTCCGGGGGTCTTGATGGTCTCACCGGCGATTTTTTCCAGCCACTCGAAGCGCTCCCTGCTCATGCCCTCCGGCAGGATGGCGATGGAGGTGCAACCCAGCAGGGCTGAGTCGTAGGCCCCGCCGCGGCAGAAGTTGCCGGTGGATGGCCAGACTGCCTTTTGAGTGGACGGGTCGAACTGGCCCGTGACCAGGCGGGGAACCAGGCAGCCGAAAGCCGCCCCCACCTTGTGCGCCCCGGTCGGGAACCACTTGCCAACCAGCACGACGATGCGGGCTGGAACACCGGTCAGACTGGAGGGCAGTTCGAGCGTGTTGACCCCGCCGAAACCGCCTCCGGAATCCTTGGGTTGGTTGTGCCAGGTGATGCGGAACAGGTTGCGCGGGGCCACGTCCCACAGTCCGATCTTCGCCAGCTCTTGCTTTACTTTGGCGGGCACTTTGGAGGGGTCCTTCATTTGGGCATAGGTCGGGATGATGATATTCTTCTCGCGTGCCCGCTGGATGGCGCGCTTGCGGCGGTCTTTGATAACGGATAAGTCAATCGTAGTCATTTTGGATAGCTCCTGGGGGTGAAAAGTGAAGTTGTCAGACAACTGATATTATATCGCAATTCAGAAAAAGAAATAGGGCAGGCCGCGCCTGAGAACCCCGCCCGACACTCCTTGTTTTCCACCATCCTTTTTATCTGAGTTTATCCGTGGATAAAAGAACACGCTCTAACGAATCCTGGCTACCAGCGGAACCAGACATAGAAATCAGCGTTCCAGGCCACATTTTTTATGGAGAAATCCGAAATCTTTTCGATGGAAATGCCCACCTGGACGGCAGCTTGCCGCTGGCTTGCTGGCCGGACAGCCCGAGCGTCTTCTGGTAGTTTGCGAATGCCTCGGTTTTGCTGCTCAGCCCCGGACCGAAGGTGAACCAGGCCGCCAGTCCGCCGAGAATGAATAAAATGACGATCCAGCCGATCCGGAAAATACGTTTTGCATATTCCCTCCAGGTAAAAACGAATTAAACACAAAGGACACCAAGTAAACCAAGGAAGCTCAAGAGCACAGAATTATGTCTATTCCCTTCGTACCCTTAGTGGCCTTGACCTGCACTGCCTGCGCCAGCCTGTCCTGCCTGCACTAAGCCGCAGGCACATGTGTGTTTAAGTTCTTCCCTCCAATTTTGGGATTCATAACTGCCGCACTAATTCCTCCGGATGGGTGACCGGCAACTGGCAGACAAAACCGGTGCAAACGTGCGCGGTTGGCTTGCCCGCCAGCATGGTGCGCTGCTCCAGCAAAGCCGGCGAACCGGGGGCGGTCGGCAGCGCCGAGGCGGCCAGCACCAGGTTGGGACGATGCTTTTCGCGTACCCTGGCAAGCAGCGCCCGGGTGCGCGGGTCAGACAGGTCCCCTACGATGGCCACCTGCCGGATGGTGCCCAGTGCAAAATCGGCTGCCGAAAGCCAGGCCCCGAATGCAGAAGGATAGCGCAACGCCATGCCGCTCACCACCCGCAGCGAGGCTTCAGCGCGCTCCCGGTAATCTTGCTTCCCACTGAACGCGGCCAGCTTCAACAGGGCCTGGGCGGCCAGGGCATTTCCGCTGGGAGTGGCATTGTCCTTCAGGTCCTTGGGACGTACCAGCACCGTCTGCGCCTCCACCGGCGTATCGAAGAACCCGCCCTGCAGGTCGCCAAAGCGCTCCAGCATTTGCCCGGCCAGGGCATCCGCCTGCTGGTACCAGCGCGGGTCGAAATCGGCCTGGTACAGCGCCAGCAGGCCCAGGATCAGGGCGGCATAATCCTCCAGGAAGACTTCCTCCCCGGCCTGCCCGTCCCGCCAGGCGTGCCGCAGTGAACCTCCCGGACACAGGCTGGTTAGCAGGAATTCGGCGTTGCGGGCGGCGCGTGCGGTCAGCTGCGGGTCCCCGAATGCGGCGCCTGCCTCGGCGAAAACCGCCAGCATGAGCCCGTTCCAGGAGGTCAGGACCTTGTCGTCCGTGGCAGGGGGCACCCGGCTGAGCCGCCTGGCCAGCAGACGGGCATGGCAGTCCGCCAACCTGGCCTGCACCTGTGCGCGCCTCAGGCCGAATTGGGCTGCCAGCCTGGCATCCTCCAATTGGCGCTGTAGAACTATCCGGCCTTCCCAATTGCCGGCAGCGGATATCCCATAGGCGCTTTCGAAGAATTCGGCCTGTTCCCCCAGCAGAGCCCTCAGTTCCGTCTGATCCCAGGTGTAGTATTTGCCCTCCTTGCCTTCGGAATCGGCGTCCAGACTGGAATAAAAACCGCCTTCGGGCGAGCTGAGTTCGCGTTCTACAAAACCCAGGCTTTCTTGCACCACCCGGCGGAAGGATGGTTCACCGTTGAGCTGCCAGGCGTGCAGGTAAACGCCGGCCAGCTGGGCATTGTCATAGAGCATCTTTTCGAAGTGGGGTATACCCCAGGAGGCATCCGTGGAATAGCGGGCAAAGCCGCCCCCGACCACATCATACAACCCGCCGCGCCGCATGGCATGCAGGGCGTGCACTGCCGGCGAAAGGGCCTGTGGATCCCCGGCCAGATGCCGGCGCAGCAGGAACTCGATCAACATGGACTGGGGGAACTTGGGCGCACTGCCCCAGCCGCCATTCTGCCAATCGTAGGAAAGGACCAGGCTGTGAGCCGCCGCGTTCAGACCGTCTGCATCGAAAGCTGCCGGCGCTGGCTTCTGAATGATCTGCGCCAGGATCTGTTCGGTCAGTCGGACGCTTTCCTGCACGATCTCGTCGTGCTTCTTCTGCCAGGCGGTTGCCAGCGCCCCCAGCAGTTCACGGAACCCCGGCAGCCCGTGGGCCGGGCGGGGAGGAAAGTAGGTGCCGCCGTAGAATGGCTGCAAGTTGGGGGTCAGGAAGACCGACATGGGCCAGCCGCCCTGGCCGGTCATTGCCACCACTGCCGACATGTATAGGCTGTCCAGGTCGGGGCGTTGTTCCCGGTCGACTTTTATGCTGACGAAATGGGCGTTGAGGAAATCGGCGGTGGCGGGATCCTCGAAGGACTCGTGCGCCATGACGTGGCACCAGTGACAGGCGGAATAGCCGATGCTGAGGAAGATCGGCTTGTCCTCCCGGCGGGCTTTCTCGAGGGCGGGCGTTCCCCAGGGATACCAGTCCACCGGGTTGCCGGCATGCTGGCGCAAATAGGGCGAGAGGGAGTCGGCGAGGTGGTTGCGCATCGGGTGTTTTCCACTGATAAATAGAGATAAAAATTCTCCGCCAATCTTCACGAATTTACGCTAATCATGAAATAATTAGGGGAGATTGGCGTAGACCTGTACCACGAAGTGGCACCTGTACCACAAAGTGGGATTAGCGGATAAGTCAATAACGTTCTGCGACCGGACTATTCGATTGTGGTTGTACTTACCCTTGAAACACAGTTGGGGGGAAGAATTATAATTAGATAAATATTATCTCAATTAAATGAATTTTGGCTTAAAAATGGGTAAGATTCCATTCCATCCGGAGATGATATTCGTTCCGCGCATTGACAGAATCAATACGTCAGATACACTATCAAATAGAATTGAGTTTTAATATAAATTCATGAAACAAGTTTATTTTTTCAAACCAATTCCCCTTACAAACAAAACTCCTAACCTAATTTAGGAGGTCTATTTTGACTTACCATCTCATCTAAACCTGATAAGGAAATGGTTTAGTATCCCCTTTATCTTTACGATATTCTTCAAATTCGCTTTTATCTAGTGGATACCATTCATCGTAAGGGTATCTTCTAAAATATTCTGATAATCGTTCACGAAAATGTTCTGTCGCTATTTTGTTCAATCGCCCTATTCGTAGCTGTTCCAGGTTCTTTTCCAAATATACTCTTGAAGCATGAAGTACAGACCGAAAATCAACCGCCATCTTTTCTTTAAATATATCATCGTCAATGGGTAGATAAAACCACTTTAAATTTTCACGAGAATGTTTGGTAATTAGTCTCTCCCAACTTCTGGGTGTCTTAGTATCTTTTGAAAGCGGCACAACTTTATCAATAGTAGATATTTCACAAAGAGCAATATCATCAGTTCTAACTACATCACAGTTTTGATTAATTACAATTGCCTCTACTGGCCTAGCAGCAACGATCATAGTTATTGGGTTTATTTTAGATACATTTATCCAATCTTTACTTAATATTTCTTTTCCTTCCATAACAGGCAATTTTCCTAAATCAAATTCTATTCTAGGAATATAGCGGAATATATCTCCTTGACGAATAGGTTCATCAGGTTTAGGAACTTCATATATCATTACTCACCATCCAAATCTACCCAGAACCTTGCCTCATTCTCGCTTTCTTGTAGACGTCGTTTCTCCGCATTTTCTAGATTTGCAATCGCAATATTTCTAGCTTCTGCAAGAGTTAATACAGTCTCTTTTTTAATTGATTTTATGGCAGCTGATATTTTGAAATATTCCCAAGGTATTACCCAGCGTGAGCTAGTGCCAGTAACATTAATATTCGGCATATCTGTAAAAATTATTGAACACGTTCTATTCTGCTGATTTAATGCTTTTCCATATCCGGCATAAAGATTCATTATCCTTGCTGGGTCTTGTAAGACCGGTGCATCATATGTAGAAGATTTTGTCTTGACCAAATCAATACTCATTTAAACCGCTCCCGAAGAGGGCCTTCGATCATGTGAAAAAACAAATTATGAGTAATTTCATGTGCGGATTTGAACCATTTTTCAAATCCATCAGGCATTTTAGGTACATCATTATTATCTGTTTGAACTATAGTTTCCCATACAATTGAATTTTCATTATTGATAATACCCGTCCCAAGATGTAAATTTAAATTTCCCTTTGGATCTGAAACTGGAAAGGCGAAAAACCCATTCAAACCTGTTGGCGTTTTATTAATTGGCGTGTCATCAAACAATCCGTTCGGAAATGCTAAATTAATTCGAAGATTATCTGTTATGAACGCTAATGGATCGTTTTCTAAAAATTCAAATTTCACTGCATCTATATATCGCAATTGTATGCTTGTTATTGCTATTTCAATAGCATTTGGATAAACTTCGTAGAACTTATTTAGCAATACTTTTGCCCGCTGGCTAAATTCATTCCAATCATAGCCCTTTGTATCGTTAAAAGTAATTATTCCCGGTCCTACTTGAATTAAAGGGTACTTGCCCTCACCTTTACGAAAACGATGTTGAACCACATATGGGATCATTTCATCTGGCATGGTGGCAGACGGTAAAGGTTCATGGAATGGGTATTCATCAACAAATTTATCATACAATCTACCCACCAAGATTTTGTAATTTGGGTCTGTAGCGATACCTGGTGATATCTCTTTTAATTTCCACCGTATTTCCAGAATTGCTTCTACTAAGGGCGCGTTCGCTAGCTTTTCATCAGGCATATGAATATCCTAATCTAATATACTGCAATTATAGTCTGAATATGTAAATTCTATATTAATTCTCATAAAAAACCAACTAGTAAAACATTATTTCGATTCGTCGTCTGGTGTGATAATTTCAATGATAATTTCAAGAAAGCAAGAATCAAAGATTGTAAAGTCAACCAGAATAAGCTTTAAGGTTTTTTTCTTATGAAAGAAAGTCAATTTCTTGGAACTCTATTACCTTCTCATCCCGATTTTCTACCGATTGAGCAAGCAATCCGGGAAAAATATGGTTTGTATGAAGTCAACCCGGAAGATGACCCAAGCGTAGATATATTCAGGGAAGTTATCGCCTTTCCTGTCCATCCCAGCAGCCTATCGGCCTGAATTTAAAATTGTAACGCGTTTCCCGGGAATTCAAATTTGAGCGTGTGGAACCGTTCTCATGATCCATTAAGCTGAAAAATACAATAACCCCATGTTTTTCAAACCAAACCCTAACAACTGGCCGTTATACTAATTAATGCTGAGGCGGGAATACACCTCAAGCATTCTAAATATAAAGGAGTAATTTCAATGAAGAGAAAAATCCTGTTTTCCGCTCTGATCGGCATGGCGTTGCTGCTGGCCGCGTGTGGATCGGCTGCCACCCCCATAGCTACCGCCGCCCAGCCACCTGCCACGGTCGCGACTGCAGCCCCGCTTGCTTTACCAACCACAGTTCCACCCACGGTCGCGCCTGCTACAGTCGCTCCAGCTACGGCTGCGCCTGCCACAACCGCTCCGGTTAGCACACCTACCGGCCCGGCGAATCTGGCGGTAGGCCAGAATGCAACCCTGGGTTCCTTCCTGACCGATTCCAACGGAATGACCCTCTACCTGTACACCCAGGATACTGCCAATACTTCGAACTGATCTGGAAGTTGCGCTGCCAGCTGGCCGCCGTTCTTGACCAACGGAGCGCCGGTTGCCGGGACGGGCGTGACCGCCTCCATGCTGGGCACCATTACGCGGGCGGATGGCACCACCCAGGTCACATACAATGGCTTTCCGCTCTATTACAGCAACCAGGATACCACTGCGGGTTCCACCAATGGCGAGGGCGTTGGAAGCAACTGGTATGTCATGACACCAGCGGGTACGCAGAAATAACGATCCGAAATAAAATGATTGCCCGTCAGTGAACGGTCATTCCGACCATGGCTGATGGGCAGCGCGTTTTGCCAAAACCGGCTCCCTGCTCATTTTTTTGAGGAGGGAGCTTGAATTTCCCAGTCGAAAAAAAACCGGTGCACGTAGACTTTGTGTACCTTGGATACGTGACGGAAACTCCTCACCGAGTATTTGAACTTTGAACCTGGCGGCTACCCGCTGCCAAAAAGTAGAGTTAATATTTTAGCTCGGAATCGATCCAGTATTCACAAACAGTATGGCCAGGAGCGCGATAAACAGGAAGATATATATCAGCAACCGGTTGAGCGAGTTACACTTAACGGCCATGCCGGCTTGCAGGACACCAGCGCGAGGAAATCATTTTGCCCCACTGATCAGCAGCGGATAGAGGGCACCTTTCTTCCAATCCGGGTTGGGGTTGGGAGAAGAAGGTTTAAGCAGCAAGGTCTGCCCATCGATGAGAATGGATCCATACCGGCGGACCAGGCTGCCGTTTTCCATTTCGAGCAGGACCACATTCGATTCAGGCAGCACTTCCCAGTGAGCAACCCAGGTGGCTGCGGGGACTTCCCATTCGAGTTGGCCTTTGTCCTGGACGATCGATTTTGTCCAATCCGTGGGCACCACGAACAAGCGCGGGGGTGAATTCCATTCGGCTGGGAACCGGAAGATTTGCGCCAGCATGATCGGGTCGGCCCAGGAGTTGCTCAGGATGTAGCGGGTGGCAGGCAGGTTGTGATCCAAAACAAAGATCATGGTCCCATCTGACAGATCGGGCACCTGCGCAACCGCTTTTGTCCAAAAGGTCTGCTCGTTTTGCCAGGCTTGTTTGAAATCCAGTTGGATCGAAAAACAATATGCGACCAGCACAGAAAGGTAAAGCGAAAGAAGAACAATGGCGAGATTTCCTAGCCGGCGGGATTGGGCAAGGTCCAGAAAGAGCCGACAGAAGCATGCAAAGAGAAGAGCGCCCCCGAAAGTCGCCGCCAGATGGACCGAGGTCGAGCGACCATACAGGGCAGTCGGGGGAAAATGGGTGAAGGACAGGCCGTAAGCCAGGCCAAGCATAATAAGCGCCGTGATAATTAGCTTCCATGTCTGCGGATGGGGTATGGAAATTCGGCAGCTCTTTTCATGACCGAATATTCTGTAATGAAGAACGGATGGCTGGCTGTTCTTCTCTTTCAGGAATCCAATTTTCTGCCGGCTCAGAATCCAGGCAAAGAACGGCAGGCAGCCCAAAAAAACAAAAGTCAAAGTGCGATTCCAATGAAGCAGGGTCCAACCCGGGCCGTACCCGAAAATCCCCAGGCTGACGACGGGACCGATTGCCAGGGATGCCAGTATCTGGCTGAAGGTCAGGACAATCTGGGCGGGGCTTGATCCAACAGCCTCGATGCGCCCTTCTCCCAGCACGACCCGGATTGCTACCACCAACAGAATAATTCCCAGCCAGAAGGCAGAATGGCGGACCATTTCCCGGATCAATTTTTTATCCCAGCGATGGCCAAGCAGCGGAACTGCCAGGAAGACCAGGTAAGGGGATTCGTAGGTTAGCAGGCATCCCAGGCTGACCAAGTGGGCCAGGGTTTTATGACCGGATAGATAGAAATGGCTGGCAACCAGCAGGAAGGTAAGCGAAATGTGCAGGCTCAGTGAATGAACCAGCAATATGTGGGTGGTATCGGCGGGAAAAATTCCAAATATCACCGCGCCGATCAATGCCACGTTTCCCAAACCAATTCTTTTCAATAGGAAGTAGAAGAGAAAGGCATTGGTGGTGTGCACCAGGAACCCGAAAATGTAAATCGTACTCAGGCCACCCAATTTTCCACCCAGGAATGCCAGGAGGTAGGGGAAGGAAAAACCCAACGGACGCCCCTGGGGCCAGGTGGCGATCCATCTTAAAAACGGTAAAATATCGTAGAGATGCCATCCCAGAGGCGGGCTGATTTGAGCAAAATCATCCTCATACAGGCCAAAAGAGTGGAAGAAGTAGTAATGCGCCACCCACAAAATCAAAGCAAGGAATAACAGCTCAAAAAGCGTGTTCCTGCTCCATGTCTTCGATTTCTCTGGTAAAGCCGGATTCAAGCTCTTAAACATTCGTCCGCGCCTTTTGGTACCCTTCGATCAATTGAACCAATATTACCGCGGAATCGACTGGATATTCACATATAGCATCGCCCGGAGCGCGATAAACAGGAAGATATACATCAACTGCCGGTTAGGCGAGATGCGCTTATTCTCTTGGCCGACCTGCGGGAGCTGTTGCGGGACAGGTCCTCGCACAGGAACTGCAGACCGCTCGCGCGGACGAACAGGCGCTTGAGCAGCATCTGGAATATGATGTACGAGCGATAATACAGGATCATTTGGTCGCATTTTAGGGATTTCCAACCACCCACCTTAAGGGGGATGAACCCGCACCGGAAAAGATGGTATATTGCAGGAAATTTATCCTAATTCTTATCGCCAGTGAGCCGGAATGGAAGAACGTAAACCTGCAACATGCCCGAACTGCGGAGCGCCGCTGGATGCCAAGCCCGGGGGTACCGAAATAAAGTGCGCCTATTGCGGCAGTTCCATCATCGTCAGCGAGCACCTGGATTCCACCCCGCAGGCTTCCCTTATTCGTGTTTTCAGGATCTCGAATTAGTAGCAATGGAAAGGAGAATCTCCGTGAGCAATAAATTTCATTTAGTACCAGCCAGCCGGAATCCGTTAACGAGTTCCACAAAAATCTCAGGACTTAAGCGTCTTTTCGCCAGGAACCGGATCGCTCTCGGCGTCGGCGCGCTCTTATTCGCGGCGCTGCTCTCCGCGTGTAGTATCTCAACCATCACAGCGACTCCGACTCCGACTTCAACTCAGACTCCGACATCCGTCCCAACTGTCGCCAACATGTCTTTAACAACAGGTACGACAAGTGCGCCAAATGCACCAAGTATGCCAAGTGCGCCAAATGCGCCACTGCAGACCGCTGTGCCGACTTCACTGGACCCCTGCCTGCTGGTGACCAGCCAGGTGGCATCCGCGCTTGCCGGCGCCTCGTATGGACCCGGGAAGGAAGATACCACCCCGGGCGGTGGGAGAATCTGCTGGTATGGTTACCAGACCCTGAACGTATTCATGGTGTTGGTTGGTCAGGAGAAGGACGCAGCTACAGCACAGGCGGACAAGGCGCAATTCCAGGCGGAGCTTGAGGCGAAGATGCCAGAGCTGGCGAGTGCGGGACTCACTGTTACCGAACTGCCTAACTTCGCGGATGGAGCTGTGACGGCGCAGGGGAGCTTCAACTTGCTGGGAAAAACCATCAACGGCAGCGATTTTGGTTTCGTCAAAGGCGCGATTTTTATCGGGTTCGCCGATCTTACGACCGGCAATGCGGCAACCAGCAGCGCAGCGCTGCAGGCCGAGGCGACGACCTTGCTCGGGCAATTGCCATGAACGCAATCCAGGTTTGAAAACTGTGAATTGAAGGATACCCACTCCGATGGGGTGGTCCCAGGCAATCAAGTTCGTGCTCGATCCTCAGGGTTTTCCAGCGATCACCGCGGAAATGGATTTGACTTCATCTGGAACTTGATGTAGCAGCGCCATAACAGGATCATTTCCTTCATGGTAATTCTCAACAACCCAACCAAAGGGGGATGAACCCGCTTCGGAAAATATGGTATATTGGAGGAAACTTATCCCAATTATTAGCGTGAGGGAGCCGGAATGGAAGAACTTAAATCTGCAACATGCCCGAACTGCGGTTCGCCGCTGGATGTCAAGCCCGGGGATACCAAAATAAAATGCTCCTATTGCGGCAGTACCATTACGGTCAGCGAACACCCGGATTCCACCCCTGAGGCTCCGCAATATTCCTTCAAGATCGACGATCAGCCCGCCCAAGAACTTGGTACGGCCGGGAAAGTGGTCGCCGGGGTCGTCGTCGGCAGCTTTGTACTGCCGATCATTATTACAGCGGTGGTGCTCTGCGGAGTAGCCGCCACCTTGTTCTTTGTATTCAGGAATGTCAATTCGACGCTAGAGACCGCGCTGGTCCTGCCGACCTCCACTGAGGTGCCCTTGGCCACGCCATTTCCCACCCCTTCGCCGGTTCCCACTGCCACCCCTGTCCCCACCGACACACTCTTTCCAACTCCGGTCCCGTTCTCCAATGTACTCTTCAAGGACAATTTCTCGTCCGTTTCCACTGGCTGGGACCAGGTGCACGAAACGGGTTACACCTTGGAATATAAAAATGGTTCCTATCACGTGGTTGTCGGTAAACAGAACGGCGGGCAGTCGGTCTGGAATGGCAAGGATTACACGGACATGAGCGTGGAAGTGGACGCGACCCTTAACACCGGTCCGGACGACGCGCTGGTGGGCGTTTCCTGCCGGTTCTCGCAAGCGGACGGCGGATATAGTTTTGAAATTTCCAGGAACGGCTTTTACGGCATCTATATGTATGATTCGACCGGCAGCCCGAATGGGTTGTACGAAAATACGTTGAACCCGAACACGGTCAATGCCAGCGGGCCCAATCACATCGAGGGCATCTGCAGCGGGACGACTCTGACAATGGTCTTAAATGGCGTGATGCTTGCGCAAGTGGATGATTCGACTCTCAACTCCGGCGCGGCCGGCTTGATCGTGCGCACCGGGGACAGCGGTGCCGCCGGCATCGATGTGTCGTTCAACCAGTTCGTGGTCAAGGGGCCATAGGAATAATAGCAGCACCGCATTTTGAGTATGTAAGGTCGCGTAGCATACCCGCAGGGTGCGAAGCCGTACATATTCAAAATGCGACCTCCGAGGCCATCTTAATGCGTTCCCCCAGCGGCGGGTGGTCGTAGAACATGAACACCACCCACTTTTCCGGGTCCACTTCACCCAGGTTCTGGTTCGCCAGGCGTACGAACGCGGAGGCAAAGGCCCCGGCGTTTCCGGTACTCTGCAGGGCGTATTCATCCGCCTTGCTTTCGCGCCAGCGCGAGACCGCATTATCCAGCGGTTGGGTCAGTAAACCGAACGCGCCCAGCACCAGCCCCAGCGCCGGCAGGCCGGCAATGTCAGAAGGGCCGGCGAAGCCAAACTGGCCGGCCGCCCAGTTCAACACCAGGGAGGCCAGGAACAGCCCGCCCAGGGTCATGACCGTTCCGAAAGCCATCAGGATGGGAATATCCTTATGGACATGATGCCCCAGTTCGTGGGCCAGCACGGTTTCGATCTCATCCGGCGAAAACTCGTTGATCAGGGTATCGCCGAGCACGATCCGGCGGGTATTGCCAAGCCCGGTCAGGGCGGCGTTGGCAGCCCTGGTCCGTTTGGACATATCGAACTTGAATACGCCGCGCACCTTTGTATGGGAGCGCTCGGCCAGCTTCATAAGCCGCTCGGCCAGTTCGGCGTGTTCCTCGCCCAGCGGGACAAATTTATTGAAAAGCGGCATGATCAGGATGGGCGCCAGGTTGGAGAGCAGGACGGTAAAGACCAGCATACCGGCACCCGTCCACAACCACCACCACCCGCCGGTCAGCCGCAGGGCCAGGTATACCAGTTCCAGAACGATCAGGCCCAGCGGTGCGGCAATCAACAAATTCTTCAACTGGTCCATCACCCAGCCTTTGAAATCCTGGGTGGATTGGTCGAAGCGGTGCGGCAGGGCGAAACCGGAGTAATAGCTCAGCGGCAACTCGAGTACGAAAGCGATGCCGCCAAAGATGATGATGAAAGCCAGCACGAGCAGCCAGTCATTGGTGGTGTAGCTCCTCAGCCAACCGGCCAGCGCTTTTGCCCAGCCGAAAAATAACCAGGCCAGCAAATAGACCGCACTGGCGAGCGTATCCAGCAGCCATAAACGCCGGTGGATGCGGGCGTATTGTTTGGCTTGTTTTTGCTTTTCAGGGTCAAGGGTGGTGGTAGTCATGGGCTTATTTTGCCACAGAAGCGCCGGAATGGTCAGGGTAATCCGCGGATATAATATAAAAAGTTAATTGGTTTCATTGCTCATCTAAGCCTTTTTTTAAGATCGTTTTGAAAACACATATCTGAGTCCGAAATCGGGAGACTTCGGACTGCAGAGATTGAATTTTTATTCCTTGAGGTGCTACATATGGATGAACTTGTTCCCGGATTGCAAGCCGAGCTCGAACACATTGTCACCGATGCCGATACCGCCTCCCATTGGGGCAGCGGGCTGGTGCCGGTCTTTTCGACCCCGGCGCTGGTCGGCCTGATGGAAAACGCGGCTGTCAACGCACTGATCGGCCACCTGGCGCCCGGTCAGACGACGGTCGGCGCGCACATGGATGTACGCCACCTGGCCGCCACACCAGTCGGAATGCAGGTGCGCGCCCGGGCCGAGCTGACGGCCGTGGAGGGCCGCAAGCTGGTCTTCAAGATACAGGCCTGGGATGCGGTGGAACTGATCGGGGAAGCCGGCCACGAACGTTTTATTGTCGATGAGGCCAGGTTTCTGGCACGGACAAAGGCGAAGAGTAAATAAAAAATGGTCGCTTACGAATAGGATAAAAGATGAGTGAAGATTGGTGTAGAGTAGCGAATAGATATTTTTTTCGCCCATTCTTCCCAATCAACCTTGCGCTGCAATACTGATCATCCTTCCAGCTGTTTCAGAATTTCTTCCGTTTTCAAAACCTGCCCATAGGACTTAAGCGCGGCCAGGAATGCCGCTTGAACGGATGAAGCGGGTACCTTTGTCTCGCCGAAAACCAGCTCGCGTGTGGCGCAGGCATCCGCGGCCAGCCGGACGGGGAAGCCGAAATCGGCGGCGGCGCGTGTGCTGGCATCCACACACATGTGGGTCATCATGCCGCACAACACCAGGCTCTCAATGTTCGCTCCCTGCAAATACCCCAGCAGGCCGGTCGCACGAAAAGAGTTGGGGAAATTCTTGACGATGACCTTTTCGCCTGGCAAAGGGCGGATGGACTGGTGAAAATCCAGGCCGGCGGTGTCCGGCAGGAAAAAGGTTGCACCGGGACTGTTCGAGATATGCTGGATGTGGATGGTGGACCAGCCCTGCTGGCGGAATAAGTCCAACAGCCGCCGGGCTTGCTGTGCGGCTGAGAGCGGGGCTTCCAATTCCATTTTGTCGCCCGGAAAATAGTCGTTCTGGATGTCGATCAGGATCAAGGCTGTTTTCATGATGCTCCTTTTTTAATGGACGATCAGCATAATTGAGTCCAGCGCCAGAGTGCTGCCATCCGCGGCGCTGCGATCCAGGATCTGAAGGATGACCGGACCGCGGATGCCGGCATTACTCAAATTAAATGGCTGTGAAAATGTCCCCGGGCCTCCGGCATTCCCGCCTGAATCCACCAACAGGGTGGACTCGTTCACCTTGGTCCCGTCCGGCAGAAACAGCTGGTAAGCCAGCGTGTTTTCAAAGGGGGCGATGGTCACACTGCCGCTGACGGTAAATGGATTGGTTACACTGCTGCCATCCGCGGGAGTATTAATCGAGATGGAGCGGTCATGGTTATCCGGGGTGCGGGAGGTCAGGCGGGTCAGCCAGAGCGTATTTCCCATCAACCGAAAGGATTGCGTTTCAGGTTGGGATGGGCAGCACATCGGGTCGTTTGGCCCCTGGACCAGCCCATCCAGCCTGATCGTGCCGGAGTCGATTGCCAGCGAGTTGATCCGGACCCGGTCGCCGAGTTGGACCTGCCAAGCCTGATCGGGCGCGCCGCCCACATCCAGGACGGTCACCAATGACTCGAAAACGCCGCTTCCCCCGCCGCTTTCCGCCAGGAGGAAGGCAGCATCATTGACGCCGTCGCCGTTCAAATCACCGAAAGCCACCGTATCCAGCATCTGGACGGTATATAGAGTGGTACCTGAACCTTCGGTATAGGCTCCGTTCACCAGCTTAACCGTGCGGCTATAAAATGGGGCAAAGTAGGTTCCATTCCGAAGCATTTCCAATGTCAGGCCGGAAGGTGTTGGCGGGGCGGGCGTGTCGGTGGGTACGGGCGGCAGGGCGGTGTCCGTGGCGGGGGTGATTGTTGGACTGGCCGGTGTGGACGTCGCGGTTTGGAGCTGGCAGGCCATAACCGCCAGCGCCAGGGCAAAAATGGGCAGAATGATTTTCCGGTTCATACTGTTTTCCTTTTCGTTCAGGGGATTAACGGTGTCCAGTTCACGCCGTCCGTGCTGCGGTAGAGCTGGCTGTGCCCGGCATCGTCCAGGCGGGTCAGCGCCCAGCCGGTAAACCCGGGGACAAACTCCAACCAGGACAGGTTTCCGCTCAAATCCAGGCTGGCTTTGGAGTCGTCCCATGTTTGGGCGCCGTCGCTGGTGGTATACAGGCTGGTACCGCCATCCCAGCACCACATATGCAACGCGTCGGCAATGGCCGGCAGGCCCGCTTGGATCACCCGATTGGCATTGGCCGGGTCGCCAGTCCATGTCAGGCCGCCATCCTGGCTGGTATAGAATGTCAAATCTGTACTGCCCGACCGGTAAATTGTCAATGGCAGGATGCCATCCTTGCCAAAGAAGACCGGGGCTTGCGGCAGGTACTGGTAGGCCGCGTAGCCTGGGGGCAGGGACAGGCGCTGTTGTGACCAGGAAACGCCGCCATCCTGCGTGGTATAGAGATAGACATCACCATCCGCCGGGATGGAGCCAGTCACCCAGCCGGTCTGGGGGTCACTGAAGGTCATGCCATTCTTGATTCCTGCCATCGGTAGGCTGTCGGAAGAACCGGGTTGGCCCGGGTCGTCATGGAAAACGCTGGTCCAGGTGACGCCGCCGTCGGAAGTCTGGAACAGTTCGACGGCTTCGGATCCGGCGGCGACTCCCCTTTCTGCCAGGGCGCGGCCTGTATTGGGATCCAGGAATTGCAGATATGCTCCGCCAAACGGCACCGTGTTTGCACTCCAGGTCATCCCGCCGTCGCTGGTCCGGTAGAGTGTGCCGGAAAAGAAGTCCATGCCGGGAACCAGCACCCAGGCGTGGTTGCTATTCAAAACGGTCAGACCGGCGGAGAAGCCAATGCTGCCGGTCCCCGGCGGGGTGGCATTCAACCAGGTGCTGCCGCCGTCGACCGTGCGCAGTACATACCCATTGGCGTTGACGGCGATCCCCCAGCCATTTTTCGAATCCTGGAAATTGATCCGGACCAGCGCCGGGGAGGCAACCACCGGCAGTGCGGGTGGAACGCTGGTTTCGGTGGCCGTTGGGCTGGGTGCAGCCGTGCTGGATGGAACAGGTGTGGCAGGACTGGCAGTGGTCAGGCTGGTAGTGGTACTGGCAGGTAAGGCTGGCGTGACCGTGACGGCCTGCGGTGAACAGGCGGCCAGCACGATAAAAGCCGGTACCAGAACGGTCAGGAGCTTTCTTTGTATCAAGGGTTTCCAGGGTCGGAATGGTTCAGGGGATCAAAACTGTCCAGGTGGCGCCGCCATCCACGGTTTTATAAAGCATGCGATGGCTGCTGGCGTCGCTTGTGAGGGCCCAGCCGGTGGTGGCATTGATGAACTGCATGGAAACCATGTTGTCCTTGATAGTCACATTCGGCGTGACTGTTGACCAGCTGGCGCCGGCATCATGGCTGACGTTCAGCGGCGCGCTGCCATCCCAGACGAAGAAATCGCTGGCGGAGGCAGCCGACAGGAAACCACCCTGGCCCACCGGTGTGGTGGCTGACCAGGTTTGGCCGCCATCGTGGCTGACGTAGAAGTCCGTACCATTGTTGTTGGCGAACAGCAACACCGGCAGGACGGCCTCACTGTTGCCGAAGAAGACCGGCAGATTGGCGCCCGTCATGGCTCCGCTGTAACCGGCTGGTATGGCCAGATTCTGGTGGGCCCAGGTAATCCCGCCGTCCTGGGATGCATATATGTAAATAAAATCGCTCGAGGGCTGCGTCCCGGTAACCCAAGCGTGGTTGGAATCCAGGACGGTGATGCCGTTTTTGTCTCCAACCAGCGGCAGGCTGTTGGTATAGCCGGCCACGGTTGGGTCGTTAATTAAGATTCGTGACCAGGTCACCCCGCCATCGTTGGTGCGGAAGATCCCCACGGCTTCATGGCTCATGCCGGCATTCAATCCGACCAGGTCCCAGCCGTGCATGGCATCTATGAAGTGCATTGAGCCGCCCCCAAACGGAACTGTCGTGGCGCTCCAACTGGCCCCGCCGTCGCTGGTGTGGTAGAGTGTGCCGGTGGTCGGGTTGTCTGCGTTTACAGCCAGCCAGCCGGTGCTGGCATCCAGGAAGAACGGGTTGGTCGGCGCTCCGTTCAGGCCGGAGGGTGTGGCGTTAAACCAGCTGCTCCCGCCGTCCGTTGTGCGCACTACGCCTGTATCGGTCAATCCCCAGCCATTATTGAGGTCCAGCATGGTCAGGGACTGGATGGATGGGGAGGTTGCCACAGGCAGGGCTGGAAGGCTGGGGGTCGAGGTTGCCGGGAAAGGGGTGGCGGTATCTGTGGCAACCGGGACGGTCGGGGCGGCCGTAGCCGGGATGGGGGAAGCGGTGTCTGTGACCGCCGGAGCGGCCGAAGCAGGAGGAAAAGTCGCGATGGTTGGCAGAGCCGCTGAACCTGTGCTGCAGGCCATAACGGTCAGCAGGATAGCCAGACCGCCGAGCAGTATTTTGAAATTAAGGGAACGCATAATGACTCCTTTGATTAGTTTGATAGAGTATCTTTCCGAAAATTATGGAAGAACCACATTTTGAGGTTGTGCAGCGAAGTTGCAAATACTCACAACGCGAAACGCTCCTCATTTATGGGATAGGTTCCAGGTGAACATACCGGATTGTAAACCTGCACCTCGAAGTCAGACAGGGGGAAGGTTGGAGCACCCTTATCAAACGCACAAAGCCCCGGAAAAGTTCCCGGCGCAGGTGCGTTATTTCCACATGTTCTTGAGGAATTTGAGCTTCTCGACCGTTTGAAAGCTGCCTCCGCCCTCATGCTGGTTGTAAGGGTACAATCGGATTTCCTTCGGACCGCCATAATGGTTATAGGCCGCAAAAACGGTCGAGGGTGGACAGATCGGGTCCATCAGGCCGGCTGAGAAGAGCGCCTTACTGCGCGCCCGCGCCGCCAGGTTGACCCCATCAAAATAAGACAGGGTTCGGAAGACTGTCTCGATCTGGTCGCGGTGGGTGTGGCAATACTGGACGAGCTCCTGGTAGGGATAAGAATCGGTAATCTCGCTGGCCCGCCGGTAATGGCACAGGAACGGCACGTCAGGCATGGCGGCTTCCACACTTGGATCCAACCCGGCTGCCGCCAGGGTGATCCCGCCTCCCTGGCTTCCACCGGTCACCGCTATGTGAGCGGCGTCCACTTCCGGGTGACTGCGGGCGGCTTCGATGGACCGGACTGCGTCGACAAATACGCGCCGGTAGTAATGTTTGGCCGGGTCGAGGATACCCATGGTCAGGAAACCCGGCGCGTGCGGACCGCTGCCTTCGGGAGCCAGGTCGGGTGTGTCGCCGTGACTCCAGGTGGAGCCCTGGCCGCGTGTATCCATGATGAAGTGGGCGTATCCGGCACTGGCCCACAGCAGCCAATCGGTCGGGAAGCTGCGCCCGCCGTTATAGCCGATGAACTCGACCACGCAGGGCAGTTTTCCCGAACGCTGGCGCGGCAGCACCAGCCAGCCTTTGATCGGCTGCCCGCCGAAGCCGGGGTAGGTTACATCGAAGAAATCCTGCGCAGTCAGCCCGGTCTGCACTGGCTCGAAGCGCGCCTGCATGGGGGTCTGGCGGGCTTCGGCCAGGCTGGCTTGCCAGAAGCGGTCGAAGTCAGGTTCTTCCGTACGGGGCGGAAGATAGGTTCTGAGTTGTTCGAGCGGAAGATCGTAGAATGGCATGCTTCATCTCCGGCTTGATGATAGCGGATTCATTATCTATCTGAAAATTATGGAAGATTCAAATTCAGAATGCCTGCACTGGAATTGCGAATATTTACGGCATTGGATTGGATTTGACCCAGTCTGCGCCGATCACAAGCATAATATCTGCCGGCGCGCTCGGATTAAAGACCGTCTGGAGCTGGTTGGCGCTGTCGAATTTCATCAGTGCCATCAGGTATTTAATTGCGTAAGGTTTGCCGGTATGGACGATCAGCATCGAGCGGGTAGGCAGCGGCGGGTAATAATATTTATCGGGATAATCAGCCATATTGCCTGTGCCGATCACATTCAACCCCTGGGTTTTCAGATAATCGGCTGTCTTTTGTGCAATCCCATTTACGCCGGAAGCATTGATCACCAGTACGCGCGCCCCTTCCTGCTGTATCAACTGGGTCGGGCTGCCGGTTGCCGCCGGATTCAACGTACCGCCCCCGAAAATCTTATCCACCAGTGCGCGGATCTTATCCGGGAATGGCCGTAACACGTCCGCGGGCACGGCGTTTATGGTGGTTGTTTGATCTATCATCATCGTGTAATCGATCACCCCCTGCTGGATCGAGCCTAGTGGAATATCTTTTGCCAGCATCGCCAGTCGGAGAATATCATCCAGGGACAGATCCGTGTGGACGCCGGACGAGATTTCACTGTAAAGCGGTGCTGCCTGGGTGATCAATGCAGGCAGATTGGAAAGGACTTTATCCCGGATGGCCATAATGACCAACTGCTGGTCCTGGGAGCGCTGCACATCCCCGCCCGCAATGCCCTGCCCGACATCCCGGGCGCGGGCATATCCCAAAGCCACCTTTCCGCTCAAGCATTGGTGACCCGGATTCACAACGGTCGTGCCATGTTCATTCAGCACGCCAGCATCCACTTTCACTGGCACATCTAGGCAAATCCCCCCTATATCATCGATCATCTTCTCAAAAGCCGTAAAATCGATCTGGGCATAGTACTGGATCGGAATGCCCAGGAAATCCTCGACCGTCTTGATCGTCAGGGCCGGCCCGCCGCCCGGAAGTTTGAATAATTCACCCGTGGTGTAAGCTGCATTGATCCGGTTGTAATTAAAGCCCGGGATATTTACCCACATATCGCGCGGGAGGGAGAGCATCCCGGCGGTCTTGCCGGCTGGGTCGATTGTCAGGACTATCATCGTATCGGTGCAATCCGGACAACCCTGGTTGTTGTCGCCGCCGCGCAGTCCGAGAATAAGCACATTCACACGGCTGGCTCCATCCCATGCCGGTGGCAGTGCTATCTGCGGAGCACTTACAGTAGGGGTGGCTGTTTGAACCACTACGGTAGACCCCGGGATCTTGGCAACCGGAGTGGGCTGGCTTACGATAGTGGAACAGTTCGGCGGGGGCATGCCCGGCAGCGGAGTCACCTGCCAGCAGGCCACAAATCCGCTCAGGAAGATCCATAGTATTGCGGCCAGGACAGCTCCTACTCCCATAATGATCAACTGGAAAATGAATGCGCGCTTGAGGTTGCGCGGTTTTGGCACCTGATCAGGGTTCTTCTTAGCCATCCTACTACCAACTCATTTCTGGTTCGGTTTGTTGGGTTGTCTGCCGCGTGTTCCGCGGCGGCCAATTATCACACCAAGAAAGATGATGACTACAATGATAATCCCCCAGACAATAATTCCGTCGGTAATATGCGCTTGATCGTCCGACATGGGGAACGGCAGCGGGAAGATATTTGAGGCGGCGTTGACTGTTCCAACGGGCAAAAAAAACCCGATGACCAGCATCGTCGCTACGACGAAAGCAAGCAATTTAGCTGGAAAAGAGAAAAATTGGGCAGGTTTCATCGTTTTGAAAGCAAGTATAACACCTGCAAAATCGAACAGTGGTTTCCTTGAACGTGATGGCGTTCCACTTTTTCGGGCATTCTTGCATTATCTGAAAAATCTGCTGGGGTCGTGATTCAATTATTTCCAAATAATCGGTTCGAGAGGCGTGCCTGGTAAAGTCTCTTCCAGGAATAACATGATCAGTACAGTGACAGGATCGTTGAGGGTCCCCACATCGTCGTTGATTGAGGTGTGCGTCTTTTGTGATGTTCCGTATTCCCAAACTTTCACGCCCGCCGAGGCTAGCTTGCCCGCAAACTCCTGGCTGGACTGGGCGAAGGGGGCCACCTGATAAGCAAAGCAGACCAGGAATGGCGGAATGCCCTTGCCAGGGGCTACAGAATAAACTGGCGATGCCACCTCCCAGGTTCTCGGGTTCTCGCCGAAGGCGGTTGTATACATGAATTTGAGCGAAGGCGACATGGTGCCCGGTATATCCAACCCGGCCGCGTCCAGCAGGATGACACCGCTGATATTACTTGGTTCCAGGTTATAAGTTGCCAGGAAACGGTCATCGGTGGCCACCAATGCAGCCAGCTGGCCGCCGGCGGAGTGACCCATCAGGTAAAGCTGCCCGGGATCCCCGCCATAATCGCCAATATGTAGGTTGACCCATCCCAATGCCGCCGCCACATCCTCCATCTGGTCAGGAAATATATTCTTCGGGGCAAGCCGGTAATTGATGCTAACGAACACAAAACCATTATCCGTAAAAAATTGCGACTTTGTCCCGGCCACTACCTGCGTGCCTTTATCGCCGCCGCTCCAACTGCCTCCATGGATCATTACAATCACCGGGTGCGTGCCACTGGAAGCCGGTGTGTAAATGTCCAGGCTGAGCAAATTGGGATCAACGCCGGCTTCCTGCAGGTAGGGTATATCCTTGTATACCTGCTTGGTTGGTTGGGGCAGGGCAGTGTTTGTTGGAACCTCGGTTGGAGATGGAAGTAGCGTGGCAGTTCTTGTTGGGGTCTCAGTGGAACGTGGCCGGAACGGCAGGGCAAGTGGGTTTATCTGACAGCCGGAAAACACAAACAGGATCATGCTGGTGAAGAAAACTGCTTTTCTTGACCCGGCGGGCTTAGATTTGGTTGGCGTTAAATTCGGCATTTTGTTCCTAAGCGGGCCAGTCTCCACAACCAGCCCCAGATGAAGTACACAACAATGTCGGTTATTCTTTATCTATTTCCCAATCAACCGTCAGGAATTTCACCTCAGCCATTCGACGATGGTGGCTTCGCCCTGACCCACGCCCACGCATAACGTCGCCAGCCCGTATTTCAGGTTGCCCCTGCGCCGCAACTCGTACAACAGGGTGGTCAGGATGCGCGCACCCGAGCAGCCCAGCGGGTGTCCCAGGGCGATCGCTCCGCCGTTGACATTGACGATTTCCGGGTCCAGTCCCAGTTCCTCGATCACGGCCAGGGATTGGACCGCGAAGGCTTCGTTAAGTTCGACCAGGCCAATGTCCTTAACTTGAAGACCGGCACGCTGCAGGGCTTTCTGCGTGGCCGGGACCGGCCCCATGCCCATCGTGCGCGGAGCCACTCCAGCCGCCGCGGACGAAAGAATCCGGGCCAACACTTTCAGCCCGAGCTGATTGGCTTTCTCTTCGCTCATAACCAGCAGCGCCGCCGCACCATCGTTCAGCCCGGAAGAGTTGCCGGCTGTCACTGTCCCGCCTTCTTTGCGGAAGGCTGGTTTCAGCCTTGCCAGGCTTTCCAGCGAAGTGTCCCGGCGCGGCCGTTCATCCGTATCCACCACTTTCGGGTCTCCCTTGCGTTGTGGGATCAAGACCGGGAGGATCTCCTCGGCAAACTTGCCCGAATCGATAGCGGTGATGGCGAGCCGGTGGCTGCGCAGGGCGAATTCATCCTGCCTCTGGCGCGTGATATGCGGGCGCTCCATCGCGATATTCTCGGCTGTCTCGCCCATTGACTCGGTTCCGTAGCGTTCCTGAATCTTTGGGTTGGGGTAGCGCCAGCCCAGGCTGGTGTCATAGGCGGTCAGGTTGCCGAAGGGGAAGCCACTCTCAGCCTTGGGCAGCGAGTAGGGCGCCCGGCTCATCGATTCAACTCCACCAGCAATGAACACATCCCCTTCGCCGGCCCGGATGGCGCGGGCTGCCTGGTTGACCGCGTTCAATCCTGATGCGCATAGCCGATTAATCGTTACTCCTGCCACGCTGACCGGCAGTCCCGCCAGCAGCAGCGCCATGCGCGCCACGTTGCGGTTATCCTCCCCGGCCTGGTTGGCGCAGCCCAGATACACTTCCTCCACCAGTGCCGGATCGAGGCGGTTTCGTTCGATGATCGTCTTGATTACCAGCCCGGCCAGATCGTCTGGACGGACAGCAGCCAACGCGCCGCCCAGCGCGCCGATGGGCGTCCGGATGGCATCGATGATGACGGGTGTAGGCATATCGGGCTCCAGTCTTCAAAAAATATTACGAAATGATTCTACCACTGCGGCGATGTAGATGCCTTATGCAGGATTTCTAAAAACAAGGAATAGGAGGGACAAGAAAAATTAAAACTTCCGAGGCACATGGTCTTGGAAGTCCATTCTTTACCAGCCATTATTCAAAACCCCCATCCCATTTATCTCCAGCTACATTGTACCAACAAGGGTATCTCAGGTTAAATTAATAATTTGCCCTTCTATATCTTTACCTCCGGCGGCGTCTTGGGAGTCGACTCGCCTATGAAGCGGATTCGCTGGACATTCAACAGCACCGCCTCCCGCTTGATGATCAGGCTTGGGTTGGCTTTGAGCGTAACGATGGCCTCCGTGATGGGAATGAAGGATTCGGCCATGTTGGTGATGGCCTGTCGTAAGTTCAGCGGGCCTTGCACATTCAATTTGCCGTGAACTTCCATGCTGTCCATTACCAGGAATACGTCATATTTCTGTTTTGGATACTTGATGATATGCCTCTCCAGCGGATTCGTCTTCTGAGGCGGCTCGAAGGCCAGCACAATCCCCGACTTGGGGATTATGGAGAAGGGCGTTTTCTCGAGGATCTTGGCGGGGTCCTCCAGGCGACCCACACTGGTATTGCGTAACAGAATGGTTGAATCGCGCTTATCATTCAAGAAGTCTGACAGCCGCTGTTCGTGCAGGAACAATCCACCTGCAAAGGAATAATCCTGGGTGAGCAGAACAATTTGATAAAGGAGACCAGTATCAACCATGGTTTAATCTTGATGGAATTGTTGTTAATTTTACTGCTACTTTTATAAATTGTCGAACCAGGTTTGACACTTTCTAATTGTGGCAGAGCGGCCTTGGCGTTTTTCGACCCTTCTCGGTTATTATTTATTGTTTTCACTCGAATCGGCTGCATTTCCAAACAAATCAGCCTGAATTAATAAATCGGATAGGAGTTTTGTATTCCCGAAAGATGACGCTTGGCACTACCCGCGTATGTCAGACAACTGCATAATCTAATAAGTGGTATGCTCGAGCTGAGAAGCATCCAATTTCTCAATAAGGAGACCCAATCGATGCCTGCAAAAGGTTGGATTGAAGTCAACGATCTATACTGTAAAGGTTGTGAGTCATGCATCGCAGCCTGTCCTCCGCAAGTGATGTCGCTCAACAAAGAGCGCCTGACGTCCAAAGGTTACCACCCGGCGCAAGTTTTCAAAGATGGCTGCACCGGGTGCGCCATCTGTGCCATCGTCTGCCCGGATGCGGCCATTACGGTCTACCGTGAGGTGACCAAATCTGCCGCCCAGCTGGCATCGGCGGGAGGTTGATATGGCGCGTGAACTATGGGAAGGTAACCAGGCCATTGCTGAGGCCGCCGTCCGAATCGGATTGGAGGCGTATTTCGGCTATCCGATCACCCCGCAAAATGAAATCCTGGAATGGCTGTCGCGCCGCATGCCAGAACTCGGCCGGGCCTTTGTCCAGGCGGAAGCGGAACTGGGTGCGATCAATATGGTCTACGGCGCAGCCTGCACGGGTGCGCGCGTCATGACCTCCTCATCCAGCCCCGGCATCAGCCTGATGCAGGAGGGCCTGTCCTATATTGCCGGCACGGAAATTCCTACGGTGCTGGTCAACGTGATGCGCGGCGGGCCGGGCTTGGGCAACATTGCCCCCTCGCAGGGCGACTACAACCAGATCTGCAAGGGCGGCGGGCATGGCGATTACCACCCCATCGTGCTTGCGCCAGCCTCGGTCCAGGAAGCGGTAGATCTCTTACCTTTGGCCTTTGACCTGGCCGAGAAATACCGCACTATCGCATGTCTCCTGCTGGATGGGTCGATCGGCCAGATGATGGAACCGGTCGAATTGCCTCCCATGCGCGAGGTCAAGCGCAGGGAATTTCCTTGGGCTACCACCGGCGCCAGCGGCCGCCAGCGCCATGTTCTTACCTCCATCTATCTGGAGCCAAACGATGAGGAGCAGACGAATATCCGACTGCTCAAGCGTTGGCAGGAAGTCCAGGAAAAAGAGATCAGGTACAAGGAATACTATCTGGAAGATGCCGAAGTGATCGTGGTCGGTTTCGGGACAGCCGGCCGGGTGGCGCTTTCCGCGGTGCGGGCTGCACGCGAGCAGGGCATCAAGGTCGGATTGTTCCGGCCGGTGACGGTTGCTCCCTACCCCTATGCACGCGTGGCTGAACTTGCCTCCCAGGCCAAAACATTATTGGTGGTTGAGATGAACTCCGGCCAGATGCTCGAGGATGTCCGCCTGGCTGTCAACGGGCGCACGCCGATTGAGTTTTATGGGCGCATGGGCGGCGTGGTGCCGTTCCCGGATGAAATCCTGGCTGAGATCCAGCGCGTTGCCCGGGAGACTCCCGAAATGGTGGATGACCCGGTTAAAGTCTGGTTGCAGCGCATGGAAGCTGTGGTGAAGAAATAGAGGTAGAAATGGCTACGATGACTCCTGAAACCCTGGTTTACAAACGTCCCCTGGCTTTTACCGATACACCAACCCATTACTGTCCGGGTTGTACCCATGGCACGGCCCATCGTTTGGTTGCCGAAGTGCTGGATGAGATGAATTTGGTTGGTCGCACCATCGGTGTGGCTCCGGTGGGCTGTGCTGTCTTTGCCTATAACTATTTTCAAACCGACTTTGTGGAAGCCCCGCATGGCCGTGCTCCGGCCATGGCCACCGGCATCAAACGCTGTCTGCCTGACCGGATCGTCTTCACCTATCAAGGGGATGGCGATCTGGCCTCCATCGGGACGGGTGAGATCATTCATGCTGCCGCACGCGGCGAAAACATCACAGTTATCTTTATAAACAATGCCAACTTTGGCATGACCGGCGGCCAGATGGCCCCCACCACCCTGCCTGGTCAGAAGACCACCTCCTCCCCCAATGGCCGGGATGTCGAGTTGCAGGGCTATCCCATCCGCGTGGCCGAGATGCTGGCCACACTGGATGGTGCGGGCTACATTGTCCGCCGCAGCCTGCATAACCCGACCAATATCCGCAAGGCCAAGAAGGCCATCCGCACAGCCTTTGAAACGCAGGTGCGTGGTCTGGGCTTCTCGCTGGTCGAACTGCTCTCCACCTGCCCGTCCAACTGGAACCTGACACCCGTTGAATCGCTGACCTGGCTGGAAGAACATATGCTTCCCTACTATCCTTTGGGCGATTTCAAGGTTGCGCCATCCATAACGGCAGCGAAGATATAGAGGCTCCCATGCACAGTGAGATCATCCTTTCAGGTTTTGGCGGACAGGGCATCATGTTTGCCGGTCAGATCATGTCCTATGCGGCCATGGACTCTGGCAAGGAAGTCACCTGGATTCCCTCCTATGGACCGGAAATGCGCGGAGGCACGGCCAACTGCACGGTCGTCATTTCCGATGAGGAAATCGGTTCGCCGGTGGTAAAAAATCCGGATGGTGCATTGGTTATGAACCTGCCTTCATTGGACAAATACGAACCGATGGTCAAGCCCGGTGGCACACTGATCATCAACGCCTCGATGGTGGACCGTCCCGCCATTCGCACCGACATCACCTCGGTCGCCATTCCCTGCAATGAAATTGCCGAAGAGCTTGGCAATCCGCGTCTGGCGAACATGGTGGCGATCGGCGCGTTGCTGGCCTGTATGCACACGCTCACCCTGGCGGATATGGAAACCGCCTTGAATAACCATATGCCGGGACGCCACAAGAATTTGCTGCCCAAGAACATTGAAGCACTCAGCCGGGGTGTCGAGTTTGCCGAAAAGAGCATGAAAAAGTAGCCCGCAGCGGCAATCTGCCGCCTTCCAGGCAAAAGATTAAATTCGGAGACCGCCAGATCTGGCAGTCTCCGAATGTTTTTTCAGTCTTCCTATCGCCTCGACTCGTAGTAACGACTTCAGTCGTTCCCTTTTTTATTGGATGGGGCAAGACACCGATATTAATATACATCGCACACCTCTCGATTTCCCGGTGAGGGTATAATTAAGCCATGAATTTTCTCATCACCGGTGCGGCGGGATTCCTCGGTTCGCATCTAGCCAATCAGCTTGCCCGTGAAGGCCACATGGTTCGTGGTCTGGATGATCTTTCCACCGGCGATCCACAGGTGCTCGACCCGGATGTTCACTTTACGCGCGGCGACGTGAACGACCGTCCCAAGCTGTGGACTCTGCTCCAGGAGATCGATTGTGTCTACCACCTGGCTGCCCGCATCTCCGTGCCGGAATCGATCCTGTACCCGCGCGAATACAACACCGCCAACGTGGGCGGCACCGTCAGCTTGATGGAAGCCCTGCGGGATGTCGGCATCCGGCGCGTAGTACTGGCCTCTTCCGGGGCCATCTATGGCGAGCAGAATTTCCAGCCGCTGACTGAGGGGCAGACCCCCCGCCCGCTTTCGCCCTACGCCGTCAGCAAGCTGGCCGCCGAATACTATGTTTCGACCATTGGGAAGTTGTGGGGCATCGAAACCGTTTCCCTGCGTATTTTCAATGCCTATGGTCCCGGTCAGCATATTCCCGCCTCGCATCCGCCGGTGGTGTCCTACTTCCTGCGCCAAGCCACCCGCGGCGGCACGCTGGTGGTCCATGGGGATGGCAACCAGACCCGTGATTATGTCTATGTGGATGACGTGGTCTCTGCCATGGTCGCCGCGGCCACTGCGCCCAATGTCAACGGCCTGGTCATCAATGTCGGCTCCGGGGTGGAAACCAGCTTGCGCGCCCTGACCAAGCTGATGCTGGAGGTTACCGGCAGCCAGGCCAATATTGTCTATAACTCCCAGACTTCCGCCGGCGTTTCACGCCTGTGCGCCGACCTGACTTTGGCCGGCCAGAAGCTCAATTACAAACCCGCCATCCGCCTGGAGGAAGGCTTGCGTCTGACCCTGCAGCGGGACCTGCGCTACAAGATCACCAAGAACCTGGTTCGCCGTCCCGCAAAACAATAATGTATTTCGAAAATCAGGAATTTAACCGGAGAACCACGGGGATAAACAGGATTTCCACCCCCCAAAAACCGGTTGTGTCCTTTTTTCAAACCAAAAAACGTTTATCCTGGTTACATCGTACCCATCCCTTGGGGTATCTCCGGTAAATAATATTCAGGTTTTTTCCTTTGTGGGTCCATAGTGTGCCTTAGTGTCCGCCAGTCCCGCGGGGCACTTCCGCAGGAACTTGTCCCGCAGTGCTCTCCCGCGGGATCGTGTTAATCTTTTTTCCCCATGCCATCCTCCATTTGCCTGCCTCACGAATTCTATGCCCGCCCCACCCTGACCGTCGCCCGCGCATTGCTCGGCATGCGCCTGGTCCGCAATCTGGATGGCCAGCGGCTCAGCGGCATCATTATCGAGGCCGAGGCCTACATCGGCGAGACCGACCTGGGCTGCCACGCCAAAGCCGGCCGGACCCGGCGCAATGCCGTCATGTATGGCCCGCCCGGGCATGCCTACGTCTACTTTACCTATGGCATGCATTGGATGCTGAATGCCGTCACCGAGCCGGAGGGCTTCCCGGCCGCCGTGCTGCTGCGCGCTATTCAGCCACAGGAAGGTAAGGAGACCATTTCCATCCGTCGCCAGGGGCGCGATTGCATCGGCCCGGCCAAACTGACCCAGGCGCTCGCCATCGACGGCGCTTTGAATGGCGTTGACCTGTGCGACCCGCATTCCGGCCTGTGGATCGAAGCCGGGCAGCCGCTGCCGGAAAGCACCATCCTCACCGGCCCGCGCGTCGGCCTCTACACCGTCCCCGAACCCTGGAAGTCGATCCCCTGGCGATTCCGTGTGAATCTTAATTCGTAATTCTTCTTTCTCACTTCTTACGTTTTACGCATTACGTTTTGTTAATAGTTTCTTTTTTCCCCGTAGTGTCCACCTGTCCCGCGGTGCTCTTCCGCGGGATCGTGGTAAAAGTTTTTTATCTTCGTTAATCTATGTTCAACAAGCTCTTGTTGTAATTTCAAGTGTCTGTGGATAAAAAAAGTCCCCGCTCAATCCTCAATTATTTTCAAAAAATTACGCCTTAAACGCACCAATTCCATCATTTTTCCTTCCAATTTTCGCGAAACAATTCCTGTTTTACCCTTCCCCGCCTCCTGCCGCCTCTGCCTCTGTTCTTTCCCCTGTACGAAATCCCCCCAAATCCCCAAAACCTGCTCTTTTTTTGTTATTTTACTTCCTTC
This sequence comes from Anaerolineales bacterium, assembly GCA_050014055.1. Classification (GTDB taxonomy): domain Bacteria; phylum Chloroflexota; class Anaerolineae; order Anaerolineales; family Villigracilaceae; genus UBA877. The sequence continues at coordinate 29,661 of JBEKEB010000014.1, forward strand.
GTGCTTCTTCGCCTGCACTGCTTGCGCCAGTTCCGCAGGTACAGGGATGTGCCCGTCACCTACAAGGTGACGGGCACGTGGCCTCCCTAGCTGGCAATTTGACTATCCGCCTATTAGACTACTTCACTTCCCTCCTTTTGTTCCTCAATCCCCCCTTTTGTTTGCAAAAACAATCCCAAAATCGCCAAAAACAACCCCTTTTTTAGGCACATCAATTCCGCCGCCCTGCTTCTCCTGCCCTGCGCTTGCGCACACCCGCCGCCTGCCCCTGCACGAAACCCTCCAAATCCCCCAAATTTCATCTCCTATCGCTGTTCTCTGATTGCTATACTCTCCGCACTTAACGTTACTTCCTGCCTGGGCCTGTTCATACTGCCTTTGGGGCGTCCCGGTTTGCGCTTTTCTGCCGGATTCTCCCTGGCATCGCCCGCCAGGGCAGGTGTGACCTTTTTCGCTTCAGCTTTCGCTTTGCTGGCAGCCTTTTCTTCAGCACTTTTCACGGTCTGTGTGACCTGCAATGGGTAGGAATGCTCTTCTTGTACGTTGATCAGTGAAAAGGTGAACAATGACAGGCCCGCTATTACGCGCTGCTGGATGCCCGGGAAAAAACTGTCCAGACCATGCGTTTCTTTTCCTGCGTTGCCTATCACGACTTCGTCACCAGCAACATTCCAAAGATAACCTGGCTAAACTGGCCTAAAGTCGTTTTCTCAAAAAGAGGCGCAATGCTTTGTAAAAGTGCTAAAATCTCTGTCATGGGCTTCCCGGGTTCGGTTTTTGGGTGACACCTCAACTTTACCCGAAAAGCCCTATTTCGTTAGTTCATTTTTAGTGAAGGGTTTGCACTGCAAAAACCATTAAACACAAATAAAGGCCATAAACATGAAGCTTAGCATCTCCTGTCTTTCCAAGCAATACCGCCGTGATTTCTGGGCTCTGCGTGACTTTGACCTCGAATTGGGTCCCGGGGTCATCGGCTTGCTCGGTCCGAACGGGGCGGGCAAATCCACTCTGATGCGCATGCTGGCAACCATTACCCGGCCTACGGAAGGCAGGGTTCAGTGGAATGGAGTAGATATCGTCAAGTCACCCGACATCCTGCGGGCCGTGCTCGGTTACCTCCCGCAGGACTTCGGCGTCTACCCAAACCTGACCGGGCTTGAATTTCTCGAATACATGGCTGCCATCAAAGGCATGGATGCCAGGAATGCCCGCCGCCGCATCGATGAACTGCTGGTGGTGGTCAACCTGGTACATGCCGCCAAACGCCCGCTGGGCGGTTATTCGGGCGGCATGAAGCAGCGCGTTGGCATCGCCCAGGCCCTGCTCAACGATCCGCAATTGCTGATCGTGGACGAACCCACGGTCGGGCTGGATCCCGAAGAGCGCGTGCGCTTCCGCAACCTGCTCTCCGACCTGTCGGGCGAGCGCATAATCCTGCTTTCCACTCACATCGTCTCGGACGTGGAAGCCACCGCCACCGAGATTGTCATCATCAACCAGGGTCGCAAACTCCAGCACGCCGCGCCCGAAAAACTGTTGGAATTGCTCGAAGGGCAGGTCTGGCAGTGGATTGTCCCATCCACTGAGTTGCCCGCTCTCAAACAGAAACACATCCTCAGTAGCACTGTGCGTCGCGCAGACGGAATCCAGGTGCGGGTGGTGAGTGATTCCGCCCCGTCGCCGGAAGCCCAACCCATCGCGCCGAGTCTCGAGGATGTGTATCTCCATCTCGTCTCGACGAACGGAACCCGCTCATGAAAACGCTGCACATCCTGTACGAGATGGCACGCGCAGATTTCCTTGAACGCACCCGCCGGTACAGTTTCCTTATCATGCTCGGGTTGGTGGTATGGATCGGGTATCTTTCCGCCAGCGGGCAGATCCGCATGCGTGTGCCGCCAGAATATATTGGCATAGTCAACTCCGCTTGGGTGGGGGCGACTATGACCATCACAGTCTCGTTCTTGCTTGGATGGGTGGGTTTTTACATTGTCAAAGGCTCGGTCAGCCGTGATTACACCACCGGCGTTGGGCAGATCATGGCCACCACCCCGCTCAGCCGCCCGCTTTACATGCTGGGTAAATGGCTCAGTAATTTTGCCGTGTTGGGTATCGCTATCTTCATTTTGGTGCTGGAAGGCATCCTGATGAATCTGGTACTCGGCAGTGAAAGCTTTAATCTGCTTGCGCTCGTTGCCCCGCTCGTGATCATTGCTCTGCCGTTCATGGGTCTGATAGCCGCTTTTGCAGTCTTGTTCGAGTCCATCGCCTGGCTGCGCGGCGGGCTGGGAAACCTTATCTACTTTCTTGCCTTCCTGTTTGCCCTGGCAGGAAATTCCGCAATCGCAACTGTTGGTACCCCTGGTATTACGATCAACCCCTTCATCGATTTTGCTGGCTGGCAGATCATCGGGGATAGCATTTCACGCGCCGCACAGGCGGCCTACCCGGGCGCCACAGGCGGTTTTGTTTTTTCCATCTTAAATTTGCCTGCCGCAAAACTCTTTCACTGGAATGGAATCCAATGGACTGCGGATATTTTCCTTTCACGCTTGTTTATTATCCTCATTGCGCTGGGATTGGTAATACTGTCATCTGTTTTCTTCGACCGATTCGACCCATCCCACCTGGCGCCGATGAAAAAGCAGATGAAAAAGCCTAAAGCCTCTTCCGATCCTGCACCTGTTGCCATTATCGAAGCCTTGCAAGTCTCGGATGTTCACCTGACCCCCTTGCCGGCTGGACACTTTCATTTCCGCTTCGAGGCGCTTTTCATAGCCGAACTGAAGCTCTTCCTGAACGGGCAGCGCTGGTGGTGGTATACCATTGCAATAGGGCTGGTCATTGCCCAATTATTTAGTGAAATCGGGGTCACGCGCATTCTGCTGATCATTGCCTGGGTCTGGCCGATCCTGATCCTGGGTGGACTCGGCTGGCGCGAATCCCATTTCGACACCCGTCAGATCGTCTTCTCCGCCCCGCGCCCGCTGCTGAACCAGATGCCGGCAACCTGGCTCTCCGCCTTTGTTGTCATCGCGCTGTTGGGCTCCAGCGCGCTTGTGCGATTCCTCGTGGCGGGTGAAACCGTCAGCGTGCTTGGGTGGATCACCGGTACAATCTTCATTCCATCCTTGGCTTTCTTCCTAGGTACACTGACTGGCAGCAGCAAAGCCTTCGAAGCACTTTATGTGCTATGGATGTATTTGCTCACCCAAAAAGTGTCCATGTTCGATTTTGCCGGTCTAACACCTCAAAGCCCCTGGTTTCTCTATGCTTTGTTGTCGCTGGTTCTGATCGCGCTGGCGGCATTTACAAGGCAAAGGCAACTGCGATCCGGGTGAACTTTCCAACCAAATTTGGATTAGCCATCTCAAAACAAAGAGAACGCCGTCACGAGTCGGATGGTGGTTTTTTAGCGACTCTGGTTGGGTTAACTTCCTCTCAATTCATGCGGTAAACCGCCAGGGTCGATATGTCCATCAAAGCGTGGACTACAGCAAAATAAGGCAGCAGGCTCGGGCGCCAGCTTGCCTGTCCTGCGTTCTTTGCAGGGCCCCCGGAGGGTAGCCTGCCCCAGGAGGGTGCTCTTCCCGTATGGGGCTCTTCCCGGATGGGGCTTTTCCCGTAGGGGGTCCTCCCTTTGCATTTGTCCGCCCTATGTCCCCGCCGGTCCAATCACCTCAAACGTCTGCCCCCATTAGGTTGGGGCCTGTTCATACCACCTCCCTTTAAATTATCTAACCATCCGGCTATCCGAGTATTTGCCTATCTGCCCTTCCGGCTACCCCCCCAACCTTTTTTCATGAACCGATTATGTGCGTCTCCATCGTACACGTAGGGTATCTGCGTTTAACTTGCACATGCTGTAGTTGCTTGCTGCTGTTGCTTGTTACAGTTGCAAGTGTCTGTGGATAAAAAAAGTACTCACTCAATACTCGAATTTTTTCAAAAAATTACGCCAAAAACCCACCAAATTCATCATTTTCCCTCCTTCTTTTCGCGAAACAATTCCCGTTTTACCCTTCCCCGCCTCCCCCCGCCACTTCTCTCTTAACCCGTTTCACTCAACCCTTCAAAAATCCCTAAATCCTGCTTAAAATCGCCCTTCCCCCCTTTTGTTTTTTTTAATCTCTTACGTTTTACGTTTTTTTCGTTTTACTTGCACCTTCCCACCTTTTGTTCCTCAACCCCCCCTTTTGTTTGCAAAAACAAGCCCAAAATCGCAAAAAACAACCCCTTTTTTGGGCACATCAATTCCGATCTCCTGCTTCTCCTGCCCTGCGCTTGCGCACCCCCGCCGCCTGCCCCTGCACGAAACCCCTCGAAATGCCCCAAATTCTGTACCAAATCGCCTTTTTCCTCTCTCACTGCTCTCTTTTCTCCACTCTCTGCTCTCTAATCCAGTTTTTGTTCCTCTTAGAATTCAACCAACCCTCCCTCGGAATCCCAAAAACACCCGTCTCGCCCCCATCGAGGCTGTGAAGATATTGCAAAATAGCCGGGAAACATCAAAAGTGGAATCAATGCGCAGCAATTTTACTGAGCACCTGTTGAATAGGGATGTTCATTTGGTTGTTATTACTAACATTTTTCGATTGTCACCATCCGTAGGCGATTCAGTACCCACAA
>JBEKEB010000015.1:0-33263 GCA_050014055.1 Anaerolineales bacterium
CGACATTGATAATATGCCCGGACTTCTGGCGCAACATCACCGGCAGCACTACCTGGCTGCACTCAATCACAGCGAGCAGGTTGACTGCCAGCTCGGCCCGGATTTTGTCCGGTTCCAGTTCCACCAGCGGCTCGTCGAAAGAAATTCCGGCGTTGTTCAATATCACATCCACCCGCCCCCAACGTTCCAGCGTAGCTTGCAGCATGCGCTGGATATCTGCCCTCTGGGTTACATCTGTTGGGACGATCAGCGCCTCGCCCCCCAACGCATCCACCTCACTGGCAAGCTCCTGCAGCCGGCTTGTGCGCCGGGCCGCCAGAGTCAGGCAAACCTGCTCTTGCGCCAACCGCCGTGCTTTTGCCGCCCCGATTCCGCTGGATGCGCCGGTAATGATGATGACAGGTTTGCTCATGGATTGGGTCTCCTGATGCGTCAGATATTTATTTCACCGTGCCTCGGGTACACGTGCGTTCGCCTGCCTCCGTAGGGGGGTCGTGGTGAAGATTTGTCACGGCATCACATGTGTAAAGCGCCAGCTCTGCCCGGTCTGCGCGACTGTGGATTGCAGACCGATTACCTCAAACCAGGTGCTGCCAGGCTTGAAGGGGAAGGAGCTTCCGTCAGGATTGGTCAGCGAGACCACGTCCGTATCGTTGCGCCGCCATTGGACCTTATAGGCCTGTCCATCCCGGAAAGCCACCGCATCCCCCGAGCCGCTCAAAAGGATATCGTAAATGCCGGGGCTGTAGAGATCGTGAATCACGTTCAGGATCACTACATTGTCGAAGGTAATCGGTTGTTTGGTCAGGCGGTCGGTCAGCTGGGCATACTGCTCGGTCTGGCCCAGGTTGGTGACCGTGGCGGTGTCGGAGAAACGCAGGTATTTCCCGCTGACCGGATCGAAGTCCCAGCGGTTGTAGATAGCACCGGAATAGTGCACATATATCTGCGTGCCGGGCTGGCCTCCCGCCGGTGCGTCGAGTTTAAAGGACATATTATCCAGGTTCTGGACCCCATTGAAGCCTTGCTGGGTGGCATACGCACTTAAATCGGCCGTGTTGACCATCAGATAGTCGTATCCATTCGGATCGTAGCGGGTCAAAGGTTTGCCAGGACCTTCCACCACCATCCGGTTGGCATAGTCTGAAGCGTTGAACCGTTGCATTTCGGCCGCATAAGCGGACCCGAACGCAAAGACGGCCTTATAGCCGCGCACCAGGTCGTCGTCGATGAAGCGCCCCGAGCGGATCGGGCCGACCATGCTGGCATCGTTGCCATAAAAAATGGCCGCAAAGCGGGTGGAACCTTCCTCGGCGTAGTATTCGAACACGATATCTGCCAGTGAAAGTCCCCATTGCGGGCGCACGTTGCGCGGCAAGTTCGAGACCTTGATCAGCATTGGGCGGCGTTGCAGCAAAGCCGGGTTAGCAACGGTCAGTCCGGTCAATGGGTCCACATCTGCCGGAAAGTTGGCAGGTCCATACCCTTCCAACGGAAAAAGCGGCGTGGGGGTGGGGCTGGGCGTAATGGTCGGAAGCGAGGATGGAGACGGAGTGATCGTGGCTGTTTCAGTGGCGGTCGGTGTAGGGCTGGCGGTGGGGGTTACGCTACAGGCGCATAATGCCATCGCCAGGCAGACGACCACATACCCGGTCTTTTTCATGAATAGGCTCCTCATAGCAGATATTATCATAATTTCCCGCATCTCCGAATATTAACGCTTGTAGTAGAATTGAAATATAAGTATAATTACCTTCTTTATCTAATATTATAAGGTAATCCAGTTTTTACTTCGTGACACTTTGTGGCCTTTGTAGTGTAGTCTATTTATTATCTCTGGTAACCGATCCATGCGAAGAAACCTATGAGACACCAGGTATTAATTCTCGTATCCTTTTTGATATTTGCCAGTCTGCTTCTGGCTGATTGCGTGCCAAATTTACACGCTCTCCTGGTTTCGCAGGCAACGTCTGTTTCACCAACGGTCAATCCGCCGGCAACCCCGGCCGCTCCAAATGCAGCCGGAGGCACGCTGCTTACCTACATTCCCGGCTCGACTGCCAAGCTCGAACAACTGCTGGGGGAAGAAGACAAACAGTTGCACCAACCCACACTCAGCCAGACCTTTACACGCTATGGCATACAGGGTACCGACCTGGGATCTTCCTTTGAGAACAATGGTCTAACCTATTTTCTTTTCGGCGATACCGTTGGTCGCCTGGATAATGCTTTGGACACCATTGCAACCACCTCTGCAACCGATCCGCAACAGGGTGTCCGCCTGGACTTTCTGACGGTCGGCAAAGACTACCTGACCATCCGACCTCCAGGCATCAGCATGGGCGCCTTCGAAGTGCCTGTAGGCGGCATCAGCATTGCCGGCCAGATGTATGTAGCCGTCCGGACGAACCACTCGGCTGATTGGTCCACTGACCGTTCCGTCCTTACCCGCTTTACCCTGACAGATACGTTCCAACCGCTGCGGACGATTTCACAATCCCCGGCCGGGCATTTCCTCACGTTGTCGCTGCAGGCCCAGCCGGGGTCGATGGCGGGTTTGCCGGCTGGCGGCCCTTTCATCCTGATTTGGAGGACCGGCACTTACCGGAAGAGCGATGCCTATCTATCCATCGTTCCGGCGGCAAACTTCGCCAGCGGGCAGGGCACGCTTTATTTTGCCGGATCGACCAGCGCCGGAATGCCTGATTGGAGTCAGAACGAATCTACTGCGCAACCCATCGTCAGGAATGGCACCATAGGCGATCTATCCGAGACGTGGTCGAAAGATCTTAATCTGTGGTTGATGACCTACGATAGCCGTCCGCCTGCCCCGGCCGGGATCGAATTTGCATATTCTCCCACCCCCTGGGGTCCCTGGAGTGATCCGCAAATCATATTTAATGCGGCTCGCGATGGCGCTCTTGGCAAGTTCATCCACGATCCGGCCATCAAACCCGATGACGGGCTGGCCGGCCCGGTTATCGGAGAGGGGCAGTCTAACCCGGATGCCGTTATGGGCGGAACGTATGCACCCTATATGGTCGACCAATGGACGAAAGTGCAGGGTTCACAATTGGATTTGTATTACACGCTCTCGACCTGGAATCCGTATGTCATCATGCTGATGAAGTCTAGCTTGCAGATCCATTGATGATAATCAGAGCACCTGGAAACCAGATTTGCAACCTTCTCTGGATAGTAATCCTCCAGGGCGAAGCTCCTGAAGCCTTCCGACAATGTTGCCTACTGGTGGTTATTGCGCTTTGGCGGCTCCCCAGCCACGCGCAACCCGCAGCATCGCTTGCACATTTTCCACTTTGGCGTTAAGAGGCACCTCGCAGCCGGAACTCAAGATAAAGCCACCACCGTGACCAATCTCGCGGATCAACTTCTCGCAATAAACTTCCACTTCACCGGTCTCGCCAAAAGCCAGCAACGGGGCAGGGACGTTGCCTTTCAAGCACATCCAGTCACCCAGGATCTGCTTGGCCTTGAAGATATCGGTATCCCCATCGAGCTCCAGGATACAGCTCGCCCGCGGAAATTCACGGAAATACGGTAGCATGGGGTTCCAATTGGCATCGCAATGGAGGATGGGCGTAATACCCTTCCGGACGAAGAACTCGACGATGCGTTTCAATTGTGGCAAGGCTAACTTTTCAAACATCTTCGGGGAGATGAACGAGGCGCTACTGCGCATGGGGTAGATGCATACGCGTTTTCCATTGGTTAACTGTAGCGGCTGCATCATGGTGTTCACGATAGGATCCAGGCTGGCCTCGCAGGCCTTTTGTACCAATTCCGGGCAATCGTGCAAGTCGAGAATAAACTTAGTGACAGACCTGGCCAGCGAGAAGAAGTCGAAGGGCGGATAGCCACCTCCGTAGAAGGCAGGCGGTATGCCGAGCCGGTCGAGTAGGGCCGCGTTGCCGCGAATGCGCAGGCCCATGCGAATTAACTGATAGGTGATAATGGCCCGGCCGCGCCAGCCCGTCGGAAGGTCTGGCTGCAACCGCAAATTGTAGTCCAGGAACCACCGGTTGTAGCCCTGGCGTAGTATCCGCTCATAGTCTGCGGGTTGCATGACTTCTTGTTCGTTGATCTGGAAAAGATCATCCTCTCCCAGCTCGCGACCGGGCAGCTTGAAGCGCATTGCCTCGGAGAAAGGTACATCCCGCGGCCAGAGGGCGAAACCCATATCAGGCGCGCCAATGCGGTCGACCGACAGCCTCACTGCCTGCTGCCAGGAGCCGACATTTGAAAAGATTTGTGCCTGGGTCATCTTGGCCAGGCGGGCGGTATAGGTGATGATTAATGGTGCCACCGGTACTTCCCCTGCGGGCAGGGCTTTCAATTTTATTGCACTTTCAATTCGTTCGTAGGCATCCATAGATTTTAACCTCCGATTGGACAAGGATCACCCGCCATCCTATGTTTTGTAATCTCAGCCTCACGCTAGTCATTCAGTCACAATTGGAACATGCTCATTTCCGCAACCCCAGCAACGATGGGAAGGAGTAGCGCGGGATCGAGGCTATCGAGTAGGTTGTACCATGGAGGATCGCCTCGGCTGCCAGTTGTCCGCTGCGGATGGCCGGCCCGATCCCCTCGCCCATATCCAGGGTTGCCAGCCCCAGTGCGTCTCCCACCAGGAAAGCATTCCCGATCCGGATCTCCGGCAGGTTCTGGCGCAGGAAATAACTGTGCCCGGCCGGCTTGTAGACATGGTCGTGAATCAGCCCGGTCTCTTCCAGCTGCTTCACCAATAGATTCCAGTGCCGCTTAAGCGAATCCGCCCGTTGCTTCATTTGCCCGGCGAAACCACCCACGCCCACGTTGACATAGCCGTCCTTTTTGGGAACATACCAGGCGTATCCGGGTAGTTTATTTTCAAAGAACCACAGCTTGCAGCGGGCATCCTTATAGTCGTATGGAAATTCCTCTTCCTGCGCGACGATCAGCGCGCCCTGTCCCTTTGGGCTGGTCTTGCTGAAAAAGGTCTGGTAGACCGGACAGTGGGTGCCACCTGCTCCCACCAAGTAATTGGCAGAATAACAATCGTCAACTATGAATTCCCCGGCTTCCTGCCGGATTTCAAGCACCTCGTGTAAATAAACTTCGGATTCGGCCATCTGGAGCAGCCAGTCATCAAACTCAAACCGGCGGATGGAATATTGGTGGGTCGGTAATTTGAATTGGAAGCCATTGATCGAAATATCGAAGCTGGTAAATTCGGTCAACCCGTGTGGATAACTATCCATATCCATACCCACCCATCGCAGCACCTGCGGGGTTACCCAGCCGGCGCAGGGTTTGAAGCGCGGGAATTTGACTTTATCCAGCACAATGCTGCGAACATGGTTCTGCTTCAGCAGCCTGGCACAGGCCGATCCCGCAGGTCCGCCACCAATGATAAGCACATCCGTTTTGATCATAATGGTCTTATTAACATTGTATATAACCGTCCCAGAGTTGTCATTTCGAAACGACGTTCTTCCGTCGAAGCAATCCCCAATTAACGAGGATCTTCCCAGTTCCTGGAGATTGCTTCGTCGCGCATTACGTTCCTCCCAATGACAATTGGAGGGTTGGCAAACCCTTCTATGAGAACCGGCAGTCCGGCTGCGGTGTTCCCTGCCGGGTGAAAACCATTTGCCAGAGTTGCTGGTTGCGCGCCCTGAAAGCACCTGCGCTGGAGAGCAGGTAATAGCGCCACATGCGGTAAAACCGGTCGTCATAGTTCTTCTTCAGATCCGGCCAGGCTTTTTCGAAATTGGCATGCCAGGCCATCAGCGTTGGATCATAATTGGGGCCGATATTTTGCCAATCTTCCATGACAAATTTCTCTTCCATCGCCTTGCTCAATTGAGCCATGGAGGGAAGCAGACCATTAGGGAAGATATATTTGTCGGTCCAGGGTTCGCCCGTGGTGGAACTTTGATTGCCACCAATCGTGTGGACGAAAGCAATGCCGTCCTTCTTCAAGCACCGGTCCACCACCCGCATATATTCACCATAATTCTTGTAGCCCACATGCTCCATCACCCCGATGGAGATCACCGCGTCGAACGTACCGGTCACTTCCCGGTAATCCTGCAGCCGCAGTTCCACCGGCAAGCCTTTGCAAAGCTCCATCCCCAGCGCCACCTGTTCTTTTGAAACAGTCACGCCCAAGATGGATGCACCGTGTTTCTCGGCTGCATATTTTGCAAAGCTGCCCCAGCCGCAGCCCAATTCCAGGATGCGCATGCCCGGATGAATGCCGATCTTCTTGCAAACCAGTTCCAGCTTGGCCTCCTGGGCCTCGTCCAGGTTGCTGGCGTTCTTCCAATAACCACAGGTGTAATTGAGCCGTTTATCCAGCATGGCCGTATACAGTTCATTGCCCAGGTCATAATGTTTTTTGCCCACCTCATACGCTCTGGCAGAAGACTGCCGGTTGAACAGCTTGGCTCTCACCACCTGGAAGGCCAGCCTCAGGTTATTCTTTACTTTATCATCCAGGTGCTCCTTTAGCACCCGGAAAATGAACCCATCAATCGATTCACAATCCCACCAACCTTCCACATAAGCTTCCCCCAGGCCCAGCGATGAATCGCGCAGGACGCGCTCATACAGGCGGGCATCGTGCACCTTCAGGTCCCAGGGTTGGGAGCCATTGATTTTTATTTCAGCCGTATCCAATAATTCGCGAATGATAGTTTCTGACGAAGCCATGATGATCTCCTTTTATTAGAATGTTGGCAATGATATACCCATTCGGCTTGAAGTATCTGAATATTAACACTGTTTATGAAAATTTGGTTCGATAGTTGTCGTTAATTGCTGATGGCGGGGGCCTGTCTCAGCCAGGCGTTATCCTGCACCTGCCCGAGCATGAACCGCGCCAGGTCGGCGCGTGAAAGCTTTGTCCCCACCTGGCGCCTACCCAGGTAACCCGCCCTGATCCTGCCCGTCCCGGCCTGGTTGTTGAGTAATGAAACACGCACGATTGTCCAATCCAGCTCGCTAGCCCGCACTGTCCGGGCAACCGACACGATTTCTTCGTATGCCGGCCGCATGATGGTTCTGATGATTGCAACCAGCAGTTTGAATTGAAGATCCGGCAGGTCGTTGGGGTCAGCCGCGCTCGGGGTGGATGAAATGACCAAACGCCGCACATCATTGGAATGCATAGCTGCGAGGATGGCCTGCATCCCATGCGTCAACGGTTGATTGTGCAGATCTTCGCCCGGGCGCGGCCCCAGCACGCTGGTGACCGCATCCGCTCCGTAGATGGCGCGCCCAAGGGCGGCTAAGTCAGTTAATTCCCCCTGGACAATCGTCAGGCCTGTCTGGCTGGTGGAAATCTTGGCCGGGCTGCGAACGTAAGCGACCACTTCGTTGCCGGCAGCCAGCGCTTGTTCCATAAGGTACCTTCCGGTTCCGCCAGTCGCGCCAAAGAGGGTCAGTTTCATATTATTTAATCAATTCCATCGCATCCGAATGGATAATGATCCCCCCTTTTTTTAATAACCTCTTCTCCTGCCGCACGATCTCTTGCGCCACCTTCAGGCGATCGCTCTGCTCCGGAAATTGCGCCGTGAATTCCGGCGAACCGAACAGTCGACTGTCCTGGATGGCATAAAACGAATGTCTGGTAAAAAAACTCAAAGCACGGGGTTTCCCCAGATCAACCTGATGGTGTTCGAAGACTTCTTGCTCAAGGTCACCAAAATCCACCCCAACCGGATTGGCACCCAGATGGAACAGCATGCGGCAGAACCATGGTTCGAAGAGGGAGGTATACCCCCGTCTGCTGCCCAGAGTTATTTCGCCAAATGGTGTGTTTACGTAAATTGATCCAGGCATTTTGCTGGTGTTCGAGCCGCAGGCAATATCCAAAATCCTTTTCCCATTAAGGTCGGATAATCTATTAAAGTTTTGTGCCAACCTGCCGGCCATTTGCTCGATGATTTCAGCTACTCCCGGCTCCCTGACCAATTTCTTGTAAAGATCATAATGTGTATCCAGCGCCTGGATGGTCATGGCGATAGCGAGATAATCTTGTGGATCCTTCCATAGGGGAACCAGTCTGGCGATGAGCTGTTCCATTTTTTCTTCCGGGTAGTTTTATTTCTTAGCCATCTTTGTCAAAGATGAACGGGGATGAAAACGCTTTTTCGCTACAGATAGACCGTTTATCTCTGTTTATCTCCGGTTAGAATGTATTTTTCATCACACTTAGATCCCTATCGGTTCCCTGACCAGAATCACTGTCGTCCGGTCTTTGATCCACTCGCGCTCGATGATTAGAATTTTACCAACAAATGTCCCAATATTGGCGGTTTTCCGCACCTGCTCCTCTTCCCACGGCTGGACGTGGTCACGGATGCGCTTGAAGGCTGTTTCGAGGTCAGGCACGATCTTTTGACTGCCCACCACCAGGATCAGCTTGCCAGCGGTATTGGCGTAAGGGCCGATCTGGCTGGCGGTTGCGGAGGCAACTACCAGGATGCCAGCCTGCGTGATTGCATTAACACTACCCAGCATGAAATCGGGGGCAGCCATTAATTTTCGAATTTCCTGACCCTGGGTCTTACGATCCATTTTTAGGATTTGGTGGCGGATGGCGTGATATTGATTTGGATCCATGATCGCATCGAATATACCGGCTTCCTGGAGTGTTTTCGACTTGCCTGAGTGGACTTCCGCACCCTGGGGAATCCGCGCCAGTGCCTCCTGTCGCGCTTCTGCTCCATTATTGACAATAACTACCTCGATATTCCGTTGCCGTATTCTTTCCGCCACCTGTTGGAGTATTTCTTCCGGTGCCGGTTTTACGAAGTCTGGTTTAATTGGTATCATTTATTTTTCCTTCCAGTTGATAGGGTTGGTGCCTGGTGCCATTGATGGCATGACCAATAGTTCCATGATCTATATTGGAATTGAAAATATGCCCAAGCTTCCAATAACCCTTGAGCTTGTATTATCTATTTATTTTATATCTAAATTGTTAATCTTATATAGATTTTTAAGTTTATTCTTGATTGATTTTATGAAAGATTATGTTGCACGAAATCGTTCTTTGACGGGGTGTTTTTTGGCCTTACCTGGAATGCAGCATCAACCTAAACCTCTTTTGGTTTGCTTTTTTTCTAAATAAGAGTATAATTGTCTTATATTATTAAACCGTAACATTTTTCAGGAGGTTCACTTTATGAAAATTAGTGCCCGCAATATTCTTAAAGGTAAAGTTGTCAAGGTTACACGGGGCGCAGTCAATGCCGAGGTAGTGCTCGAATTGCCTGGCAAAATCCAGGTCGTTTCCATCATCACGCTCTCTTCGGTGGATAGCATGGGCATTAAGGAAGGCAAAGAAGCTTACGCAGTGGTCAAGGCTTCCAGTGTCATGATAGCAGTAGACTAGCACTCAACGCTTATTTGGTGTTTCTTAACTTTACGCCATCCGATCCGCCCATCCCGGGTGAAGCGGATGGTTTTTATTTTGCCGCCTACCTGCCAATTTCTACTTCATCCGGGAGTCGTACCAATCGTTGCGAGTACCGGTGCGGATATCGAATTCGGGCACGTAGGGCTTGATATCCAGCAGAGGCGTACCGTCCAGCATATCCACTCCCTGGATTTCCAGTGTATTCTCTTTTCGCATAATCAGTTGAACCAAGGATAACCCGAGTGGGTTGGGGCGAAAGGGATAGCGCGTGGCAAACAACCCATGTAACTGGTCATCGAGGAAAGGCTTGGTGAGTAAATTATAGCCCGACGATTCATGGAAAACGTACAATAAAAAGATATGGGAGAACCCTCCCAGGTCCTGAAGCCCTTGTGCGTATTCCGGGTAAACTTCCACAACTCCTTTAGCCTGGGAGCGGGAAGACTGGATGGGGGTTTGGGATTTATCTGTGAAAGGGGAATGGATCACCCCGATCGGACGCATGGAAATCGCCGGGATATTATCATTCACGGACATAATTTACCTCGCAAGAGAATCTCAATGTATACCGGGCTGGGAACACAGAGTTCTTTATTCAGGGTGTGTATCGACATTGCTCCGGCGCTCCAACCTTCACATCAGCCCCAGTAAAACGACGGAAACAACCATCAACATAACCGATAAGGCTATCGCCACATCCAGATAGGTTTCAAAACCCAGGTAAATGGCTAGTGGCATGGTCTGGGTTTTTCCTTCCAGGTTCCCGGCGAACAGGATGGTTGCGCCAAATTCGCCCAGTGCGCGGGCCCAGGTGAGAATCAGGCCGGCCAAAAAGGCCCGCCCAGCCAGCGGGAACATGATAAAGCGAAATACCTGCCATTCATTGGCCCCTTCCACAAGAGCAGCCTCCTCAATTTGTTTATCGACCGCTGCGAAGCCCTCGCGGGCGGCGCCGACGAATAACGGCGCCGATACAAAAGTCTGCGCCATCATCACCGCGACGGTGGTGAAAGGCAGGGTTATCCCCAAGGCATTCAACCAGACCCCAAAAACGCCCGTGCGTCCGAAAGCGATCAAAAGCGCCAAGCCTGCCACGGATGGTGGTAAAACCACCGGCAGGTCGACCAATAGCTCCAGAGCGTTCTTGCCGCGGAACTTCCAGCGTGCCAGGATATATGCCAGAGGCGTTCCTGTGGCAATGGCAACCAGCACGGTGGAGGTGCTGGTCAGCAGGCTGAGTTTCAAAGCCGTTAATGCAGTCGGGGAAAGGACAGAATTGAAGAAATTCTTGCCGATGGCGCGCCAGTCCAGGGTCAGGAGTGGCAGCCCCAGCAGCAAAATTAAACCCAGGCCGGTTAAAATGAAGACCCAGCCTGGATTATTATTTATGGAAAGTCGTTGAAAAAAACGGCGCAAAGGACTTTCACTCTAGGGTGTAACAGTTGTAAAGCCCCATTTTTTCATGATGGCCTGCCCGTCTTCCGAAAGAACGTAAGCGACGAAGGCTGACGCCAGGTCGGGCTGCGGAGCATTGGTCAGGGCTGCAATGGGATACTTGGCAACAACATTGAAATTGGTCGGAATAACGATCGTTTTCAATGTGGGGGCGGCGATGGCATCAGTAATGTAGACGATACCGGCGTCGGCCTCACCCAATTGCACCTTGGCCACCACCTGTTTTACATCGGTCTCGTTAGAAACAACATTAGCCAGCACTTTGGTATTGAAATCGGAGCCATAGGTAGGATCCTTGCTCATGTTGGCAAGGATTTGCAGGGAATAAGCTCCCGCAGGTACGGATTTGTCTTCCAAGACGAGTTTCAGGCCGGGTTTGGCCAGGTCCTGCAGAGTCTGCACATTGGCCGGATTATTTGCCGGAAGAATGACTTCGAGCACATTGGTAACAAAATCCTTGTATCCCGCCGCTACCAGGTTGGCGGTGACCAGCTTGTCCATCTCGGTGTGGTTTGCGGATGCAAAAACATCGGCAGCCGCGCCCTGTGTAATCTGGGTGCTGAGGACCTGGGATCCGGCGAAGTTGAATGTCACGGTGACGCCAGGATTGGCAGCTTCGAAAGCCTTCCCGATGTCGCCAAATGAACCAGTCAGGGAAGCCGCGGCAAAGACGGTCAGCGTGCGCGGGGCGGGAGTAGCCGTCGGGGGTAGCGGGGTGTCGGTCGGTGGAACCATTGTTTCCGTGGGGGGCACGGCGGTTGGAGCGGGTATCGCCTTCGCGGCCGGTCCGCAGGAGGCCAACAGGATGGCCGCAAACAGAAGTACGATAAAAGGTAACTTTTTCATTTTCTTCTCCTTTAAATTTTTATTTCAAATGCCTCATGGCATTCGATTAACCAATCACGGATGGAACCGAGTTGACGGATGTGCAGGTCCAGGCTAAGGCGGTTGAAGGTTTGTTCAGCGGGAATGGCGGCCCGGTCCAATTCAAGCCGGGCCAGCGTGCCCACAACCTCACTGGATTGCGCTTCAAGCATCTTCAGGATCATGTCGGTGAAGAGTTTTTCTGCAAAATACAGGCGGGTGGTGAATTCCACCCGGATGGCATGCACACTGCTGCCGGCTGGCTTTTCCAGCCATGCCCTGAACTTGCGGCGGCCCGCCTTGGTAATCTGGAAGAGTTGGGTGGGGGAGAGTTTTTCCTGCACTGCCGTGTTCGAAGAGATATAGCCCTGCTGCGCCAATCTTTTCAGTATGGCATGGGTCTGGCTCCGGCTGATATGCCAGATATAACCGAGCTCAGTGGCAACCAGTTGGTGCAGGCTGTAGCCATTGCATGGCTGTTCATACAGGAATCCAAGCAACGCATATTCCAACGAACGGGTGCCAAGATAAGTTTCTTCAGGCATATATACTCACTCAGTGAGTATATCAAAACCATGGAATTAAGTACAGGGTAGGAGTACCAAAATATCAAAGAATGCACCCTTCCTATAATTTTCGGTTGGAGACTTTTCGTTTGGATACCAGTGGCCGTTATGGACAGGCGCTTTTTTTAACCCCAAAAAACCATATAAAACTTCTTTATGTGCCTACGTCTTTTTGGTGGTGGAAGATTGTCCGTGTGTGGAAATGGAACATGACCGGCTTACTGAATTATTTAGATTGGAAATATTTTTGGCTATCATCCAACCAATCCAGCACGGCCTGCAATTGTTCGATTCGTAAGGCCACACTCATGCGGTTATAGATTTGTTCTTCGGGCAGTTCGGACAGGTTTTTTTTCAGCTGCTGGAGGTGCCTTTCGGCCTCCGTCCTTTGCCGGTCAAAGGCCTGGGCGATTTTTTCAGGCATATACATGCGAAGGAAATACAGCCGGGTAACAAACTCCAACCGGATGGCGCGACTGCTGCCGCCGCTGGGGGTGTCCAGCCAATCCAAAAAACGGCTGCGTCCCTGCGGAGTCATCTGCAATAACTGGCGGGTGGGTAGTTTTTCTTGGGGCAATTCTTCCTTCGAAATTTCCCCCTGCGCTTCAAGCCGCTTTAAAATAGAATAGGCTTGACTCTGGCTGAGATGCCAGACCTGCCCCAGGTCACCAACCACTTGGCGGTGCAGTTTATAGCCGTATCCCGGCGCTTTATAGAGCAGACCGAGCAAGGCCATTTCAGGCGATAGGGTGCCGATGTCGTGGGGTTTATTCTTTACCATAGTCACTCTCCTGTAAGTTCTAGCCATCCACCGGCAGACCCTCGATCTGCATGATCCTGAGGGCGTTGGTGGTGGGACTGGGACCGGGCCGCAGGCGATAGTCGAAGACCAGTTTTTCTCCGGCCACTTCATCGCGGAAGTGCACGTTGCGCGCCTGGGGTTGGTTTTCAGCCAGTGTCGCAAGGTCCAAATCATGCGTGGCAATCAGTCCGATGCCGGCTGCACCGATCAAGGCTTTCACATATGCCCGGCTGCCGATCAGGCGCTCGCGGTTGTTGGTGCCGCGGAAGATTTCATCCACCAGGTAGAGCAGGGGCAGGCCGGTTGGATCTGGACGGAGGGCATCCAATAATCCTTTCAGGCGCTTCACCTCAGCATAAAAATAGGAAAACCCATCGCTGAGGGAATCGCTGATGCGGATGCAGGTATACAGCCGGAAAGGCAGCGTTTGCAAGGCTGCAGCGTCCACCGGCCCGCCGGCGTAAGCCAAGCATAGGTTGATCCCCACCGTGCGGAGGAAAGTGCTTTTCCCGGCCATATTCGAGCCGGTGATGATCAATAACTCGCCCAGTACCTCTATCTGCAGGTCGTTGCAAACTTTGCGGTCAGGCGGCAGAAGTGGATGTCCCATCCGGCGAGCCACAAAGACCGGTTCTGACCCATATTCAGAGGGGAGCAGGTCCGGGGTGTTCTGGGTATGATCTTCCACCTGCCTGATAGTGGGGATTGCGTACTCAGGATGCAGCGCGGCGAACTCCCCCAACGCGATCAGTGCCTCCAATTCATGGAACGCCTCCAGCCAGCTGGGCAGCAATCCGGCCATGCCTCGGCGTTGGCGGTCTGCCAGCCAGGCCACCCAAAAATCCCACGGGGTCAGCAAATTAAGCACCAGCCCAAGCAGGGGGTTCATGCGCAGACCCGCCAGGGCAGTTATGAACTGCAGCTGCCTCAGTCGTTTGGATGGCCGATCCGCTCCGACTAAAAACGCGGCACACTGCTGATGCAGCGCTTTCTTATCCCCATAGTGGAAACCTTCCAGGTAGCGCAACAGCGGTCGGAACTTGGCCAGCTCGCCATCCAGCCGGACCACCGCAGCCAGGAATTCCCCGGTCAAAGACTGGCTGGCAAAATACACTCCCGCATATGCCAATGTTGAGAGGATCCAGAGCGGGGGCAGCCGGCCTGCCACAAATAATATAAATAGCACATCATTTACGATCACCAGCAGTGTGGCCACCACTAAAACCTGGCGCAGCCGCATTTCAGGGTAAGGCGTTTTCAGCCAGCCAAGTAATTTATTGCCGTCGAGCGGTTCCCGGCTGAGTTTGCGGAAAATAAGCGCCAGGCGTTTGCGGAAGCGCGCCAAGCCGGCCAGTTCGCGTACCACGGCCTGGCGGGCGGTGATTTTCTGCAGGTCGGGTGTGCCGGTTGTCAGCCAGTTTGCCAGCAGGTGGCTGCCCTGACGCGAGATGGTGGTATCGAGTAGGGCATGCAGCGAACGCGGTCCGGTCAGGTCGAGATCGAGTGCCAGCGCGGGGTCGATCTCGCCGGTGGGACCGGATTGCCGGGGGATGTGCTCCCAATCCAGAGCCAGCCGTGCCGCCTGTTCCATGTACATGGCCAGCCAGATGCGGAATGATTCTGCCCAAGCATCCACCCGGCTGTGCAGGTTCTGGATCCCGGCAAACAAAATTGCCGCGGTGAAAAAGGTGACCCAACCGGCTATTGCACCAAAGAGGGCTGCTGCGCCCCAGCTGGCCGCGCCGCCAGCCAGGAACACCGCCAACCGGATCCATGAATACCGCCGGCTGATGGTTTCACAGCGGACCAGTTTACGTTTCAGGCGCTGGATGTGACGTTGGAGAAGGAGCGGATTGGGCATGGGACAATTGTACTGGATTTTGCCTTGTACTCTTTAAACAATTACATATCTGAGGAGATGTATTTCACGGTAATAATGATCGACTTCCCTGGCGGTTCCCGTGTTGATGCCCATTTCCGGAGATGCTGACCACCGCCCGCCAGTTTGTGCCAGCCGGAGATTTTCGTGAAGGCACTGCCAAGACGCTGCCTTACCCGGACAGCCGCTTCGACCTAGTATTCCCGGGCCATGTTCTGCATGAATCCGACGAACCTTTTGAGTGGTTGCTCACTCATTATCATTGTAAGCACTCATGATCGAAAGTCTGATATCGAATGCTGGTCTCAAAGGATGCACCAGGGTATACTCATCTTATCGAAATTTCACTCTGGAGAAAATTAGTTTGGTGAACCATAAGCGTATCCTTTGGGTTGGATTGGTTTTTGCCGGACTGATCGTTTTATCAACCGGGATTATCTTATTAATCCAGAAAACAGCTCCGGCCGAACCGCTCCCGCCGGCTGCCTCGCAAACAACCGCCGAACGGCTGGCCCAGCCGCCACTGCCGGCACACCCAAGCCAGTACGAATACGGCCGTTATCTGTTTTGGCTAAACTGCATGGCCTGTCACGGTGACCGCGGCCAAGGCTTGACAGCAGAGTTTCGCAGCCTGTATGCTGAGGACCAGAATTGCTGGGGGCGCGGCTGCCATGCCGGTCACCCGGGCGACCAGGGCTTTCCCATCCCACATTATGTTCCCGCCATCATTTCCGACACCGGCAAGTTGCCCCAGTTCACCACGCCGGAAAGCCTATTTGAATTCCTGCGCACCACCCACCCACCTCAATATCCCGGGCACTTTCCGGATGATCAATATTGGGCGATCACGAATTACCTCCTGGTTCAGAACCACCGGTTGACCCCCGACCAGACGCTCGGTCCGACCAGGCAGGATGCTCAGGCGAATTTCAGGAGATCCATAGCCGCCGGTCTCCTGCTATTGGCGGTGGTGGTGGCGATTGTGTGGCTTGTCTTAAGACGAAGATCCATGCGGTCAGGCATGCAACCTTCTTGAGGGGTCTGCATCTAATTACCCGGAAGCACAGATTTCTGTTATCTTATCAATTGGGAGAGGTTTATTCATGGAAATGATCATCGATTTCCCGGGTGGATCGCGCGTAGATGCCCATTTTGGTTCCTTCACAGTTGCTACCGCCTAGCCGCCGGTAGCAAGTGCCCCCAGTCCCTTTGAAGTTTTCCTTTCTTCTATCGGACCTGCGCCGGGATCTATGTGCTGGGTTTTTGTAATCAGCGCAGCCTCCTGACCGAAGACATTCGCATTGTCGAGAGAATTAACCACAGCCGTTCCACAGGTATGGTCGAGACGATCGAGTTGGAGATTCAGGTTCCACAAGGATTCCCGAAAAAATACTGCGATTCACTTATCCACTCGGCGGAACTGTGTGCGGTCAAGAAGCACCTCGAAAAACCGCCCAAGTTTGATATCACCACTCAGGTGGTGTAGAAGTTTAGGATGCTACAACAATGAGCTTGTTTAGCCGTATTTTTGGTTCACCGGTATCTACCCTGAGCACGCTGGAATTGCATAAGAAGCTGAAGGACCGAAAGCAACTCTATCTGCTGGATGTGCGCCAGCCGGAGGAGTTTCGTTTGGGCAATATTACCGGTGCAAAGTTAATCCCGTTGGGCGAACTGAGCAGCCGCTTGAAAGAGATACCCAAAGGGCGCGAAATTGTATGTATTTGTGCCACCGGGCACCGCAGCGTCCCGGCTGTGAGAGAGTTGACGGCCGCGGGATATACTGCCAGCAGCATGGAAATCGGGATGATATCCTGGCAAATGGCAAAGCTGCCTGTCCAAAAAGGAATGTAATCATAAACTGCCTACTGATGATACTGACGGAAAACAATTCAGTAGAGGATTTCTATGAATGAAAAAAGATTTGAAGGTGATATTTCAAAATTACGTTCCCCCGAAAGGGTAGAGCGGCTGGAGGTCGAACGCGTAACTGACCTTAGCCTGGAAGGGGAAACAATTGGTAGCGTTCTGGATGTAGGGATGGGCAGCGGTCTTTTTTCCGAATCCTTCTCTGGACGCGGTCTGAAAGTCTCCGGGGTGGATGTCAATCCGGAGATGCTGATCGCCGCCCGCCAGTTTGTGCCAGCCGGAGATTTTCGTGAAGGCATTGCCGAGGCGATGCCTTACCCGGATGGCAGTTTCGACCTGGTGTTCTTGGGCCTTGTCCTGCATGAATCGGATAAACCTCTTAAAACTCTGCAGGAAGCTCGCCGGGTGGCTCGGCAGCGGGTTGGCATCCTGGAGTGGCCTTATCAGGATGGAGCATTTGGTCCGCCGCTTGTCCATCGGTTGAATCCGGAGGACCTGACTGCCATGTTCCAAAAAGCTGGATTTAAGAAGTGGAAGCTTACTGAGCTTTCCAACACTGTCTTCTATGGGCTGGAAGTTTAATTCATTTGTGAAAATCCACTCCTTATGTTTTGGATGAACGTGCCACCGGATCAGGATGGCACGTCTTCTTTATTGGTTGCTTTAGCAGTGCGTGACGGACGATGCCGCCAGATCAGCAGCCCGGCAGCGACCAGCGCCACGATTGCTGAAAGTGTCTGGTTGGCGTTGATCCCAGCCAGGCGGGATGCATCCAGGCGCAGGAAATCCAGCAGAAAGCGACCAAGTGGGTAAATAAACAGGTAGCCCAGGAAAATGTCGCCCGTCTTGAGACGGTCCGAAAAACGATGTGATACCCACAGCAGGATGGCCATGTTGGCCAGATTCCACAAACACTCGTACAGGAAGAGCGGGTGATAATAAGCTACGCTCTCGTAACCGGGCAGGCGATGGGCTGGATCGATGTAGAGCTTCCAGGGCAGGTTTGTGGGAGCGCCATAGAGTTCCTGGTTGAAGAAGTTGCCCCAGCGACCGATGGCCTGCGCCAGCGCCAGGCCCGGCGCGACCAGGTCCAGCCAGGTGGCAAAGGCTAGTTTTTTCCTGCGAGTATAGATCCACATGGCTAGTACTCCCCCTAAGACTGCACCCGGGATACCCAGACCTCCGTTGCGAATATCGATCATGGCAAGAGGATGGGTCAAGTAGTATTGTGTTGTGATCCCCTCGGCGATCATGGAGGGTGGAGGGGTCAGGATATGCCAGATGCGCGCCCCAACAATGCCGGCAATCACAATATAGATAAGCATATCCCAGAGAATTTCAGGGTTCTGACCGTGCCATTTTGCTTCGACGCTCACCAGGAAAGTCGCTGACAGGATTCCCAGCATGATCATGATCCCATAGAAATAAATATGGAAAGGCTGGCTCATAAATGGGATGGGGATATCAAATCCGTTTGGCATTTAAATCTCCTTGAAGTTTATTTTTCCCACATTGGGAATAGTTTCAATATCCAGCGCGTCATATAGACGCCCGCCAACGATGAACCGGCCGTAACCGGGATCATCACGGCCCATGCTCTCCAATCCAGCGGGATTACCCCGAAGAGCGACCGCATTGGTGTATACAGGGCCAGCAGTTGCAGGCCGACCGCTAACGCATAGCTGATCAGCAGCGCCCGGTTCGACCAAAGGGATAGGCTGTCCATCTGGCGCACCACCATCACGCGCGTGAAGGCATGCAGGACTATGCTGGTGAAGAGCATGCTGCGGGCGTAGGTCACCCCGCCGAATTGGAGCCCGACCCAGAAGATCAGGCCGTAGGCGATCAAGGTGCGGAAAATACTCCCGACAATTGTGGCATAGATGGCCTTGTTCAGGATGGGCTCGTCGTGGCGGCGCGGGCGCCGTTTCATCACGTGCGGCACCACCGGGTCGGCTGCCAGGGCGCTGGCCGGCACCAGATCGGTCACCACGTTCACCCACAGCAGCATAATGGCGGAGAGCGGGAAATATCCGGTAATGGAAAGTGCCAGAACAACGAACACTTCCCCCAGGCTGGTGGAGAGCAGATAGTTAGTGAACTTGCGGATGTTGTCGAAGATTCTCCGGCCTTCTTCGATCGCAGCCACGATAGTGGAAAAATTGTCGTCCAGCAGGACCATGGCGGAGGATTCCTTGGCAATGTCTGTACCGCGCAGGCCCATCGCCACGCCCACATCCGACTGTTTCAAGGCAGTCGCATCGTTGACCCCATCTCCGGTCATGGCCACCACGTGTCCGGCGTTCTGCAGTGCTTGCAGTACCTGCTGCTTCACCTGCGGCGTGGCGCGCGCCACGATATCTACTTCCTTCATTTTTTCGATCAGCGCCGGAGCAGTGATGGCTCCCATCTCGCGTGCATCCATGACGCGTCCCCCGATCCCGAGCGTCGCGGCGATGGCCTGGGCAGTCAGGCCGTTGTCGCCGGTGATCATCACTACCCGTATGCCGGCCCCCTGAGCACGCGTAATGGCTTCGGCGGCTCCGGGACGCGGCGGGTCGATCAGGGCCAGCAGCCCGAGGAAGGTCATTTCGTTTTCCGCTTGATCAACAGATACACCTTCTGGAAGTTCCCGGCTCGCCACGCCCAGCACGTAGAAACCCTGGCTCTGCAGTTCGGTCACCCGGTGGCGGATGGCCTGGCAATGCGAATCCGCCAGCGCATATTCCTGTGTCCCTTCCTGGCAGCAAGTGCAATGTGCCAGCACGGGGCCGGGTGCCCCCTTGGTGATGGCAACCTGACGGCCATTTTGCATATGGATAGTGGTCATCATCTTGCGTTCGGAGCTGAAAGGGATCTCATTCACGCGCGGCGTATCTTTGCGCGCCTGCTCGGGGTCCAAGCCAGCCAGTTGGGCAACCTTTACCAACGCCGTATCCACCGGATCGCCGTGAACCTCGGAGTCAACCCCTTTGGCGACCGTCGCCTCGTTACAAAGGATAGCCGCTCGCAGCAGTTCGAGTGCGGCGCGGTTTTCTTTGATCCCTTGAGAGATATCGACCATCTGTCCCCCAACGTCCAGACGTTGCACTGTCATCAAGTTCTGGGTCAGTGTGCCGGTCTTGTCGGTGCAGATGGTATCTACCGAGCCGAGCGATTCAACCACCGACAATCTCCGTACCACGGCATTGCGGCGGGCCATCTGGCGGGCGCCCAGCGCCAGGGCGAAGGTCAGCACGATCGGCAGGCTCTCGGGGATGGTGGCGATTGCCAGACTGAGGGTGTTAAGCGCCACATCGACCGGCGGTTCATGCAGGAGGAAAAGCAGGACGATAGCCACCACAGCTGCCAGGCTGGCCACGATAATGGTCATCTGGCGGGCCATCTTTTGCACCTCCACCTGGAAGGGGGTGGGGCGTTCGGCCATTTGACCGAGGGTCCCGGCAATCTGGCCCACTTCGGTTGCCATCCCGGTGGAAACCGCCACGGCCTGCCCGGTCCCATGCGTGATGTAGGTGGATGCATACACCATGCTGGTGCGTTCTGCCAGGGCTGCGTCCGGTGCGACCGGTTCGGGAGATTTGTCCACACCAACGCTTTCACCGGTCAGCGCCGATTCGTCGGTGCGCAGACTGTGCACCTCGATCAGGCGCGCATCCGCCGGAACCTTCTGGCCATGGGTCATTACCAGGATGTCGCCGGGCACCACTTCCGCCGCTTCGACCTGTTGGGAACTACCAGCCCGCCGGACAGTGGTTTTGAACACCAGCAGCCTGTCCAGGGCTTCCAACTCTTTCTGGGCGCGATAATCTTCAAAGAAGCTTAAAGCCACGCTAAGAACGATGATGCCGAGGATGAAATAGGCGGTTAGCCTCCGTCCGCTTTCCCCCGGCAGGTAACTGACGGTAAAGGCAAGGATGGCTGCAAAGAGCAGAACAAAGATGAAATAATTGGCGAACTGTTTGAATAATAACCGCCAGGGATTGATGGGCTTGTGGCGAATGATTTCATTCCGTCCGGATAGTGCGAGGCGGGCCGCAACCTCGTTTTCGGTCAGGCCTTCCGGACGAGTTCCCAGTTGGGCAATAACGTCAGAAAAAACAAGATGATGCCAAACAGGTGGTGTCATCGGTTTCCTGTCTACATAATAGACCTATCGCCTGCCTTGTCGTACGCAGAGCTAATATAGACCGAATGCTTCACGTGATCCATATTTAAGAACTTATATACCCACTGCCTTGCACATCTTTTATCTCGCGCAAATTCTTTTTATCTTTTCAGCGTGCCGTTTAATCTCTAGTATGGATCATGCCTTTGATAGCTCTTTAGATGCCAGCTCCCGGTCCACGCTCGAAGTTGAACTGCGCGCGATCAGCCTAAGTGCATAGGAAGCATTTGCTGAGCCATCTCTGGCTAATTTTGCCAGACCATGAATGGCATTGGTCCGCGCCTTGCCAGATAATGAATTGGAAACAGTTAGATACAACTCATGGGCTTTTTCATCATCCCAATCGTCCAAATCTTCCAAATTAGCGCTCATTTGTTTAGATCCTCCTTGAAGCAACAAATTTGTAGAATGCCAGCTCCGCTCTGACTGCGGTAACCTGACAGACAAAATTATACTTACAAACTACACAATTGATATTGGAAAATGAAAATCTATTAACCTTTTTTAACTTTTCCAAGACTTACGGAGTTTTCCCCTGTACCGGATACCCTGTTGCGATCCAGGTTTGCAAGCCTCCGCTCACGTAGTTTACATGTTTAAAACCGGATTGCTTCAATATGGCAGCCCCACTTTTGCTGCGAACACCTGTCAGGCAAACCACCACAATGTTCCTATTTTTCGGCAGCTCGTTCAGGCGGTTTTGCAGTTGTTCCAGGGGGATCAGAGTGCTGCCTGCAATGCGGAACTGGTCCCATTCCGGTTGTGTTCGTACGTCCAGGACAAAAGCCCCCTGCAGGATCTTTGCATAGGCCTGGGCGGGTGGAAGGCCCACTTGCTGGTTTGCCTGCGTATGCACCAATAGAATTCCTGCCACGATCAGCACAACTACCCCCAGGCTAATACACAGCCAGAGCAGCCCTCGCTTGTGCGTTTTGGCCTTGGTGGAGGCTGGTTCGGAAGATTCTTGGCCTGGTTTTGAAAGTGTTTCTGCCATTCTTTTCTCCTTTGCTGGTGCAAGGCATGAGCATTTGGAGTGATTCTATCAGATTTAGCACGGTTTAATTAGCAAATATGAACTCAATGCATAATCATCGGTCAGAAAGAACGCCGCATTCTTCTGCAACCAACTATGTGACATTAATCACATGTTAATGTGATGCCCTGCACTTTTGTACATCTTATCACAAGCGTATTATGTAAATGTATATATACGTCTATCCGAATAAGGTCATATATTATGGTATCAACCACGCTTGTTCAAGAGATTACCCAGCTTCACGCCGATTTCTGTTCGGCGCTGGCTGATTCGACCCGCCTGATCCTTTTATATGCCCTGGCGGATGGTCCGCACAATGTGACCGAGTTGACCCAGGAGCTCGGCCAGCCCCAGCCAACCATCTCGCGCCATCTGAAAAACCTACGCGACCGGGGCCTGGTGATTGCGACACGCCAGGGCATGATGGTCCAATACAGCCTGGCAGATAAACGTGTCATTGACGCCCTGGATATCCTGCGCAGTATCATGCGCGACAGCATCCAGAAACGCGCCAGCCTGGTGGAAGTGGTTTCCGCGTAGGACCTTAATCAGGGAATTCCTAATTTTATGGAAGGTCTTCCTTGATGTTACGTGGTGTACCTGTGTGCCCTTCGCGTTAAATTCTTTGTGTTAGAACTTTTTTGAGGAGGCAGAAATGCAATTAAAAAAACTCCCATTATATTTCCTGGCGGCGGGGTTTGTACTATTGATCGCGGTGGGAATATTCCTATTACTGCCGGCCCAGCCGGTCAGCGCCCAGTGCGGTTCCCAGGCATCCTCGTGCAAGAACTGTCACGAGACCCAGGCCAAGGACCCGGTCAATAACGATGGGACGGCCTGGCATACTTCGCATGCATTCGGCGATTTCTGCTACCTGTGCCACGGCGGCAACAACACGGCCACCGATGAGACCACTGCCCACACCGGTATGGTCGATCCACTGAAGGATATTGTCTCGGCCTGTAAGAGCTGCCACGCCACCGATTACCAGGCCAAAGCCCAGATCTATGCTACCACGCTGGGTGTGACCATAGGCTCGAGCGCAGCCGCTCCTACCACTGTAGCAGCCTCCCAGCCATCTGTCTCCACGACACCCGCGGCAGCGGCTGCTCCTGCAGCTGTCCAGGCGGCGGTCATCCCGGCCGCGAACATGGTCGACTATACCCAGCGCTATAACGAAAGCGTCCTGGGACAGGCACCGGTTAACACCGGAAACATCATTGCCATTGTTTTGATCGCAGCCCTGGTGCTCGGCGGCGGGTTCCTGGTAGCGCGCCGGGAAGGCTGGTTAAATATATCCTTCCTGGATACCAAGCAGATCCAGGCAACCACGCAGGTCAAGGAAAGCTTTCCGGCGGATGTGGTCGAGATGGTCCCGGAGCTGGTTAAATTGAAACCGGAAGCTCGCAAGGACTTGCGCCAGATCCTCGCGAAACCCGCCACCGCTGAAGAACTCTTTGCATTGGTCGCAAAATTGATCAAGCCGGATGATGCACCCAAACCTCCGGAAGAGAACGGCCCGAAGGGTTAAGAAACATTTATTATATCGGTCACGCTTTAAGCGTGGCCTACAAAAAATATATTAAAAAAGGAGAATGCAATATGAGTTGGCTCAAGAAACAGATCAGCAAAGAATTGTGGTCGCCTTATGCAGCCGGAGTGCTGCTGGGCATTGTCGGCATCCTGACCGTGACGCTGGCGAACAAGTTGCTGGGGGCTTCGGGGGGATTTGAGAACATTGCCGCTTATATCGGCAAGGCCATCAGCCCAAGCAACACTTATTTCAATTACATCATGCCGGCTGGCATCACCTACCCGGTGATTCTCTTGGTGGGTATCTTCTTCGGAGGCATGCTGGGCGCTCTCTCCAGTGGTACGTTCAAATTTCGCACCATGGACGATGAACAATGGAAGACCGCCTACGGAAACCAGAAGTGGAAACGCTGGCTGCTGCTGTTCATTGGCGGCATCATCGTGGAATTCGCGGCCGGGATCGCGGGCGGCTGCACCAGCGGGTTGGCCATTTCGGGCGGTATGCTACTTGCTCCGGCGGCCTTTCTCTTCATTGCCGGTATGTTCGCTTCCGGCATCGTCACTGACCTGATCGTCTACGGAAAGAAATATTAGGAGGCTGCCATGACTATTGGAACCTATGTACTCGCTCTCATCCTGGGTGTGATGTTCGGCTTTGCATTGAATAAGGCCGGTCTGACCCGTTATACCAAGATCGTCAACCAATTCCGCCTGACCGATATGGCGGTGCTCAAGTTCATGATGACCGCCCTGGTGGTCACCATGCTGGGCGTGTATCCCCTTCACGAAATGGGCATCATCACCTTCCCGACCATTCCGGCCACTTACGTGGTGGGGAACCTAGTGGGCGGCCTGATCTTCGGTGTGGGCATGGCCCTGGCGGGGTTCTGCCCCGGTACGGCGGTGGCCGGCGGCGGGGAAGGCAAATGGGATTATATCGTCCCGGGCTTGCTGGGCTTCCTGACTGGCGCGGTAATCTTCGGGTTGTCTTACGACAGTTTCATGCCCAAGATCCTTAGTATCGCCAATTTTGGCAACAAAACCATCCCTGAACTCTGGGGTGTCAATGCGTACCTGGCCATCTTTGTCTTTACCCTTCTGGCGCTGGCGCTCTTCTATGCCATCGACCGACTGGGTCTGCAGCGTAAAAGTAAGTAGATAAGCAGGTGACTGTCATCTTATAGGAGAGTATTATGCCGAATACGATTACCCGGCGCGAATTCCTGAAGATCGGAGGCGCGAGCGTTGGCGGGCTGGTTTTGGGGCAGTTCCTACCGCCCCAGGTGGCGGAAGCCGCCCGCCTGAGCGGCAGGCTGGATGCCACGGGCAGCGGCTACATCCCAAGCATGTGCGAAATGTGCGTATGGCGCTGCGGCCTGCTGGCCAAAGTGGAGAATGGCCGCGTCGTCAAGCTGGAAGGAAACCCCGAGCACCCGCATTCGAACGGCAAGTTGTGCCCGCGCGGGCAATCCGGATTGATGAATACCTACGACCCCGACCGGGTGTTAACGCCCTTGATTCGAGTCGGCAAACGCGGTGAAGGGCTGTTCCGCAAGACTTCCTGGGAGGAAGCGCTGGACATGGTGGCCGAGAACATGCTCTCGATCAAGAAGAACTATGGGGCCGAGGCGATGATGTTTTCAACAACGCACTGCCTCAGCCAGGCCCAGTTCGAGAACTTGCTTAATGCCTTCGGCTCGCCCAACTACGGCACCCAGCGCAGCCTGTGTTTCAACGCCATGATCGTGGCCAATTTGGTCACGTATGGCATGCAGGAACCCGACCGCAAATACGACGACCTGAAGTACATTATCCTGACCGGCCGGAACCTGATGGAAGCCATCTCCTCCTCCGAAACTACGGCTTTGAGCCAGGCGATCGACCGGGGTGTCAAGGTGGTCACGCTGGACCCGCGCTTCACCAAGACGGCCGCCAAATCCTCGGAATGGCTGCCGATCCGCCCGGGTACCGACCTGGCCTTTCACCTGGCCATGCTCAACGTCATCGTGGGGGAAGGGCTGTATAAGAAACAATTCGTCGCGCAGAACACTTCCGGTTTCGAGAAACTGCCGGCGGCGATGGCAAGCTATACACCGGAATGGGCAGCGGGCATCACCGGCATCCCGGCCGACACCATCCAGCGCATCGCCCGCGAATTCGCGGCGGCCGCGCCGTACGCCCTGGCTCACAATGGCTGGCGCACATCCAATTTTGTGAACTCCTTCCAGACTGAACGGACCATCACTATCCTGAACGCCATCGTTGGCAACTGGGGCGTGGCGATGTTTGATGAATCCGGGGAGGAGACCGGCGATCTGGGCGCAGTACCGCAGCCGCCTTACCCGCGCGTTACCGCCCAACGGCTGGACGGCGTACCCTGGAAATATCCGTTTGTCCCGCTGGATATCGGCGTCTTCCAGGAGATGCGCGAAGCGGCCCTGAGCGGGCAGCCTTACGAGGCGCACGGCTGGTTCATCTCCCGCCAGAACCCGGCCCTGTCCCTGCCGGACCGCGGCCGCACCCTGCAACTCTTCCAGAAGCTGGACTTCATTGCCACCATCGATATAATCATGAACGACTCGGCCTGGTTCTCGGACGTGGTTCTGCCGGAGGCCTCCTACCTGGAGCGCTACGACCCGCTCAACATCGTTGGCAACCAGGCCTTCCTGCGCCAGCCGGTCATCGCCGCCCAGGGCGAGGGGAAATCGACGCTGTGGATCTACAAGCAACTCGGCCAGAGGCTGGGATTGAGCGACTATTTCCAGTACGCCGACGAGGAAGATTACATCAAGCAGCAACTGGCACCCCTGGGGGTCACGCTCGAACAGGTGCGCCAGAAGGGCTATGTGGACCTGCCCGGCGAAACCGACACAATCAGTGAAAGCCTCGAACCGGCCTGGAGTACGCCCAGCAAGAAGATCGAAATATATTCTACCACCCTGGCGAGCGGCGGGTTCGCGGCACTGCCGGTGTGGGAAGAACCTGCCAAGCCCAAGGCGGGCGAGTTCTACCTGCTGACCGGCAAGGTGGCCCAATACACCCAGATGGGCACCCAGAACAACCAATACCTGCATAAATATGCCGACCCGGTGCGCCTGTGGATGAACACCCAGACCGCACGAAGCCTGGGGCTGGCCGACAACGACATGGTGGAAGTCACCAGCCCGGCCGGCATGATCCACATCCAATTGCTGGCCACCCAGGCGATCCGCCCGGACTGCGTCTACCTGACGCCCGGCTTCGGGCACATGTCCAAGGGACTGAGGGTGGCTTACGGCGAGGGCGCGAGCGACTCTGACCTGCACCTGACCTACACCGACCCGGTCAGCGGCAGCCAGGCGCTCAGCCAGACATTTGTAACGGTAAAGAAGATATAACATGACCGATATCAAACACAAGGCCTTCATTTTCGACGCCACACGCTGCATCGATTGCCGGGCCTGCATGGTGGCCTGCAGCGTGGAAAACAAGATCGACATGGACAAGACGCGCATCTGGGTGGCCGGGATCGGCATGAAGGGCCAGTTCCCGAACCTGACACGCGCCAGCATGGTCTACCACTGCATGCACTGCAACGAGCCGGACTGCCTATCGGCCTGCCCGGTGGGGGCTTACAGCCAACGCAGCGACGGACCGGTGCTTTATAACAAAGACAAATGCATAGGCTGCCGCTACTGCATGAACGC
This sequence comes from Anaerolineales bacterium, assembly GCA_050014055.1. Lineage (GTDB taxonomy): Bacteria > Chloroflexota > Anaerolineae > Anaerolineales > Villigracilaceae > UBA877. The sequence continues at coordinate 27,292 of JBEKEB010000015.1, forward strand.
CTGCCCGTTCGGCGTGCCGCACTTCGACTTTAATAAGGGCCTGCTGGAAGGTGCGTTCATCGACAAATGCACCTTTTGCCCACAACGCATCGACATCGGATTGCAGCCGGCGTGCGTGGCCACCTGCCCGACCAACGCGCTGGTCTATGGCGAAAGGGCCGACCTGGTGGCGGAAGCGCACGCCCGCATCCAGGCCCACCCGGACCGGTACGTGGACCACGTGTACGGCGAGTTCGAGAACGGCGGGACCTCCTACCTGATCCTTTCGCATGTGCCGTTCGCCGAGCTGGGCCTGCCTCCGCTGACCGAGCGCCCGGTCAAAGAGGTGAGCGAAGAGGTGATGGGCTTCACCATTCCGTTTGCCGTGACCTGGGGAGCCATTCTTAGCGGCACGGCTGTGGCGGTGCACTGGTTCAACAAGCGCAAGGAAGCCGTGGCGGCGGAAAAAGAAGCCAAAGCAGAAGACCTGCAGGAGACACCCAAATGAAAATGCAGATTGCCCTTAACAAACGCCTGCATATCGGCCTGCTGCCGCTGGCCCTGCTGGCTTTCATGGGGATCGCCTTTGTCATAGCGATGGTGCGGTATGTTTCCGGCATCGGCGCGGTCAGCAACCTGGGCAACTCTTATCCGTGGGGCTTCTGGATCAGTTTCGACCTGTTCACCGGTGTTGCCATCAGCAGCGGCGGTTTCCTGATGGCTGCCAACGTATACATCTTCGAATTGAAGCAGTTCAAGCCACTCCTCCGGCCTTCCATTTTGACGGCCTTCCTGGGCTACATTATGGTGGTGGTGGCTCTGCTGGTTGACCTGGGCCACCCGGAACGTATCTGGTACATGCTGATCCACATGAATGGAACTTCGGTCCTGCTGGAGATCGGTATCTGTGTGATGACCTATCTGACGGTGCTGGCGATCGAATTCGCACCGGTGTTGTTCGAAGGACTCAAGTGGCAAAAGTTCGCGCACCTGATTCATCGCTTTATCATGCCGTTTGTGATCCTGGGCGTGGTGCTTTCGACCCTGCACCAGTCATCGCTGGGCTCGCTGCTTTTGATCCAGCCGGCCAAGCTTTACCCGCTGTGGTGGACGCCGATATTGCCGGTGCTATTCTTTACATCCGCCATCACGATTGGTCTGGGCATGGTCATCCTCGAATCTTCAGTGAGCGCGCGTTATTTCAAGCGAGGCCTGGAAACCACCTTGCTGGAAAAACTGGCCAGGGTTATCCCAATCGTTCTGGCAATATACCTGGTAATCAAATTCAGCCAGCTCACTATTGCGGGCGACCTGAAATACCTTTTCACTAGCGGCCTGATGAGCGTGCTGTTCTGGTCCGAAATCCTGATTGGCGCGGTCATCCCGATCGTTTTGTTCTCGATCAAACGCATCCGCCAGAGTGATACCGGTTTGCTGACCGGCGCGGTCATCTTACTGCTGGGGATGATCCTGAACCGCTTCGACGTGAGCTGGTTCGCGGTGACGCATCCCGACCCGATCACCTACATACCGACCTTCATGGCGAACAACGTGCATTATTTCCCGTCCCTGCCGGAAGTGCTGGTTTCGGTCGGCATCTTCTCGGCGGGCATCCTGGCCTTCGGGCTGGCGGTGAAGTATCTGCCGGTGTTCGAGGCGGAGCAACACCATGATACAGCCTAGTAATCCGATTCTGTTGTTTTGCCGGTCCATCTCCTGAACCAAGAATACCGCTCCTGGCAATGGGGCGGTTTTTATCTTCAGTATATAATTAATAAATGCGTCCCAATTTCTTCCACCATCTCCATCCGCCCACGATTCCTGCCCGGCAGGCGCGCTTGCGGTATACGCTAGCGGCGGGCGGGCTGGCGGTCTTCCTGGTGTTGGTGCTGTGCGGCACCGGCATCCTGGAGGTATTCTATTACATCCCAACGCCCGACCAGGCGGGGCCGTCGATCCAGACGCTGACCTTCCTGGTGCCGTTCGGCGGGCTGGTGCGCAACCTGCACTTCTGGGCGGCACAGTTCCTGGTGATCGTATGCGGGCTGCACCTGCTGCGGGTGATCTTCACCGGCGCGTACCTGCCGCCGCGGCGTTTCAATTACCTTCTAGGGATGGGCCTGTTGGTAGTGGCGGTGCTGCTGGATTTCACCGGCTACGTGCTGCGTTGGGACGAAGGCATCCATTACGCTTTGATCGCCGGGACGAACCTGATCAAGTCAATCCCGCTGGTTGGCGACTGGTTGTATGGAAGCCTGGTGGGCGGTTCCCAACCCGGGTCTGCCACCCTGATCCGCATCTACGGGTGGCACATCTTCGGCCTGATGCTGGCGGCTGGAATCCTGCTGGTCTGGCACATCTTTCGGGTGCGGCGGGATGGCGGGATTGCGGTGCCGCCACCGCACCTGCGGGAAAGTCAGGAGCGCATTTCGCGCTTCGAGCTGGTGCGGCGGGAAATGCTGGCGATGCTGCTGGCATCGGTAGCGCTGCTGATCCTATCGGCGGTCGTCCCGGCCCCGCTGGCAGCGCCCATCACGGCGGATGCGAGCATAGCCGCGACTGCCCGGGCACCCTGGTTCTTCCTGTGGGTGCAGGAACTGCTCAAGCTGGGCAGCCCGTTCCTATGGGGCGTGGTGGTGCCGCTGGCCGTGTTGCTGGCCATCACGCTGATCCCCTATGTGTTCCCCAAGCCTGCCGAGGCGGAGCTGGGGAAATGGTTTCCGAAAGGCAACCGGCTGGCACAAGTGTTTTTTGTTGGAATCATATTGGCCATAATTATCCTAACGGTATTGGCATTGTTACCGATGGCTTAGGCGAAGGTGAATTTATCCACAGATACCCTACGGGTACGATGTGGACGCAGATGAAAACTGATTTTATTGATGAATCTGTGTGAATCTGAGTTTTCTGTGGTGAATTTATGATTGCTGAAAGAAGAGCGACTGAAGTCGCTACTACCGTAAAAGACTACGATTAAATTATGCGCCGACTGATCGTGATCGCTTCCGCACTGCTTTTGCTGACCCTGCTGGGAATCGCCTGGCAGGAGAGCCACCGCATCAAGCCGATCGCGCTGATCCCGACCCTGACCGGAAAGGTGGAATACTGCCTGACCTGCCACAACGACCTGCCGGAGATCAGCAAATCCCACCCGGTCAAGACCTTCGGCTGTGTGATCTGTCATGGCGGCGAGGCGCTGGCCCTGGACGCCACGCTGGCCCACAGCACCCTACGGGGCGGCGCCAACCCGGCGGATTACTCGGTCGTCCAAGCCAACTGCGGTGGGGCGAACTGTCACAGCGGTACGGCAGCTTTCTATAACGACGATATCCAACGTTCCACCACCAGCATCCAGGACACCTACGCGGGGGCGATCGCGATTATGCGCTACTCCTATGGCGCGCAGTCGAGCCTGAAGGCGCTGTTCGGCACTTCGGCGGTGCAGGATCCTCAGAGCACCAGCGGCATCACCAGCTTGCAGAAGTACGATCCGAAGACAGAGACCAACCCAATGCTGAGATTGTTCGGGCAGAACTGCCTGACCTGTCACCTGTCCGCTCCGCCGATACAGACGGGCGGGCGCTACGACCACTTCACCGGCTGCGCGGCCTGCCATACGCCCACCCAGACGACGAACCTGACCAGCGTGAACACCAGCACGGCCACCCTGGTGCACCAACTGACCACCGCGATCCCATACACCCAGTGCGATGCCTGCCACAACCGAGGCAACTATGACCTGCGCACGATGGTCTTCCAGCCGCGCAGCGACACGCCGGTGACCCGATTACAGGATTATTACCAGCCAATCGCCCAGTTCACGAAATGCGAATGGACGCTGGATTGCATTGACTGCCATACCCGCACCGAAGCGATGGGGGACGGCAGCCTGTACAGCAGCAAGCTGGACATCCAATATATCCAGTGCCAAACCTGTCACGGCACGCTGACACAACTGCCCTTGACGCGCACACTTACCGACCCGAACGATCTGGCATTCCGGCTGGCACAACTCAACCCGGTGGTGAACTTGAAACTGGGGGATACCATCCTGGTGACTGCCAAGGGCGAACCGCTCTGGAATACAAGGGTCATGCCGGACGGGACCTATCAGCTGGTTGGGAAAGCCTCCGGGCAAGTGTTTACCTTCAAACCGGTGATGGGCTCAGGCTGCCTGCAGGACCCCAACAACCAAAGTTCGGCTTCCTGCCACCAATGCCACTCCGTGCAAAGATGAATGAGATGCACGAAAAAAATAGTTACTATGATTGGCGCTATTCACCGTCTAAATTCGCGGTGCTCAACCTTACCGCCGGGGGATTAATCCCCCGGCTAAAGGGCCAAAGCCGTCTAAAGACGGCTGAAACCAAACTGATGGACTGATGAAGAGGATTTCATAATCTGCGAATGCTTTTGAGACTGTTTGCGAATGAAAGAAATGAGTCAAGAGAGAATATCCAGACGTGATTTCTTGAAACTGGCCCGGAATGGTCTATTGGCCTTGAGCGGGCTACTAGGGTTGGGAGGACTGCTGCGATTCCTGAGCTACCAGTCCCAGCCGCCCGTTCCGACCGAATTCGTGTTGGGGGCACCGGCGGCCTATGCGGTGGGCGCGCGCACGCTGCTCCCGCAGGTGCCGGCGATGCTGATTCACAGCGCGGCAGGTTTTAGCGCGTTCAGCCTGGTCTGCCCGCACCTGGGCTGCACGGTGGAACCACAGCCAGACGGTTTTACGTGTCCCTGCCACGGTTCGCGGTTTGGGTCCCAAGGACAGCTGGTGCGCGGTCCGGCCGGCAAAGCCCTGACTGTTCTGAGGGTGGAAACTGCGCCGGATGGAAAGCTGCATTTGTTTACGAATTAAGGCTTATTTTTCTGGATGGAATCATTAACCACGATCCCACGGAATAGCATAGCGGGACAGGCGGAAACTAAGGAAGAAAGGGAAAGTAAAACGTAAAACGAAGACTGGAAAAAGCAGACCCCCGTTAAAGCAGACCTTCGAGTTTTACAAAACTCGGAGGTCTCTTGGTTTCTAGCGGAAAACCCCTTTTTTGGGGGTGCGCGCGACCCGTTTGCCGAAACTACCAAAAATAAAAACCGTTTAACCCCCACCGGCGGGTGGTCGATCAGGTCAAGACACTAGATATAGGGTATTTTAGGCTTTTTTGAATGAATTGATCCTCCGGAATCGGGGGTTAAATGAGCGGTTTTGGGTTGTTTTTGGGCATTTTTTGCGAAAAAGTTGAGGGTTGGGGAGAGGTGGTAATGATTTTTTAACACAATCCCGCGGAAAAGCGCCGCGGGACTCGCGGTCCCGTGGAAAAGCATCGCGGGACAGGCGGACACACGTGTGCCTGCCTGCGCCACTGACGCCGCAGTTACAGGTGCGGCACAGTGCAGGCAAAGGAACACAAAGAAACACGAAGGGAATTTAAAAGACCTTTGTCTGATAGTATGATAGATACGCATTAGCAGGTAATGCCAACACCCCTGTTTGGCTGCCCCCCTCAGCCAGGCAGGGGCAAATTCATCTTACCCTTCAGACTGACTCTGCCTTCGGGAGGTATGACCAGCAGGCAGAGGAGATGGAGGCGAGGTTCCCTGAAGAAGAATTGACTCTGGTGTGGCAACACCAGAAATCGAAGCAGGGGGCGCTGCTTTCCTCCGGCCAGCCATCCGTTTCTCCCCAGGCTGTCCAAGACCTCTACGAGATCAATCCCGAAAGCGATGAACAGGGCTCGCTGATCATCACTTCCAAGCGCGCCTTTGAAGAGTGGGGCGAGATCTTTGAAATCCAGAATCCTTATCCCCTCCACACCCCTTTTGGTGGTACACATCAAGGCGGCATTGACCGGTACAGATGGGGGGCTATTCTATGTTAGTGATTCTGTCAAGATCTGACAAATAGGCAATTTTCAAGGACTGGCCTTGAACGGGTCGTTTCTGGAAAACCGTCAAGTGGTCAGCATTAAACTCACCGACCGCTAGCAGCC
>JBEKEB010000016.1:0-32657 GCA_050014055.1 Anaerolineales bacterium
TAGGCGCGGCCCATGGCAGCCTGAAGATACCCATATTTCTGGCAGTGCTTTTGGAATGCTAAAGACCCGATTACCCGCAGTATAATGCCGGCGGTGTCGCTGGCATTAAGGATGCGCTTCAGTTCATCTTCAAACTTTTCGCGCTCGAGGCGATCTTGTTCGCCCATACCAATGGAACTGCTTGTCATACCTATCTCCTACGATGATGTCGCAACGGACAACCCTGGTCGAATACGAGCAGTTGCAGGTTGACAAGGGAAGAAAAACCTTCGCCATTATAATAACAAAAGCAAAAACTTGCAAATTTCTTCAGATTATTTTATAATTCGATTTGCAAACATCCACTCTTTTTCAACCAACAGCCCACCATCATCAGCTTCTCAATGAGCAAACCTCTCATTCCAGCGCAGCGACGGGAGCGGATCCAGGAGTATCTGGCAATGCATAAGATCGTTCGTATGGACGATTTGTATGGCATGCTGGATACTTCCGAGGCGACGGTCCGTCGTGATCTGGAATGGTTGGAACGCGAAGGTGTTGTTGAAAGAACCCACGGGGGAGCGATCTTAAGCCAACGACTGGCGTTGGAGCCCGAGTATTTGCAGCGGGCACAAAAGCACACTGAAGAAAAACGTTTAATCGGTGCCTTGGCAGCCTCGCTAATTGAAGATAATGATGTTGTCTTTATCAACAGCGGGACAACCACTACGCAGGTCATCCGCCATATTCGTGGGAATGCAGGGATCACGGTGTTCACTAATAACGTTTATGGTGTACTCGAGTTGGGTAATACAGATTTTAAGAACCACCTGATCGGCGGGGAGTTTCAACCTCATTCCAACTCAGTGGCAGGTCGTTTCGCCATTGATAATCTACGCCAGGTTTATGCTGACAAGACCATTCTGGGTGTGGACGGGGTCAGCTTGTTGTATGGTTGTACCGTCCCTTCCAATCCAGAGGCAGAAGTTGTCAAACAGATGATTGAGCGCACCCGGGGGAAGGTTTTTATCGTTGCCGATTCCAGCAAGTGGGGAGTGGTAGCGAATTTCCAAATTTCCACGATCGATGGGATCGATAAGCTGATCAGCGACGAAAGGCTCGATCCGGCAGCCATGGAGGCTCTTTCAGCATCCTCTGTGGAATGCTTGCTCACTTCTGCAAGCCCGGTCAAGACCTGAAACGAATCTGACAGCTTTACGGGTATAAATTATTATTGGAGGTTCTTATGCCAATCTTTTCCAAAAAAGAACATAAAAAGGCCACCCGCTTGTTTTTTGCTACCGACCTGCATGGCTCGGAACGGACATACCGAAAGTTTATCAATGCGGGAAAATTCTACGATGTCAACATCCTGGTAATGGGGGGTGATATTACCGGCAAATTGCTTATCCCGATCATCAAAGAGAAGAATGATCATTACCGCGCCACCTTGCAGGGACGGGTGGAAGAAATCACCACCCAGGAGGAATTGGAAAAGTTCATCACTCGGTTGGGCACATTGGGTTTCTATCATAAGATCATGGATGAAGCCGAGTTCCACGCCCTCTCGGCAGATGAAAATGCGGTCAACGAGTTATTCCACGAAGTAGCCCGCCAACGACTTAATAATTGGGTGGACCTGGCGGAAGAGCGTCTAGCTGGAACCGGGAAAAAATGCTTTGTGACCGGAGGGAACGATGATGCTCCTGAAGTGTTAACTGCAATTAAAAGGGAAGGCACCCATTCCTTCTTTGCCTGTGAAGGCGAGGTAGTTCAGGTGGACGATGATCACACAATGATATCAGTAGGCTTCAGCACCCCGACGCCCTGGAAAACCCCGCGCGAAATTACGGATGAAAAACTGGGCGAAATGATCGAAGAAATGATTGTAAAAGTACCGGACCTCAGCCATACGATCTTTAATTTCCACGATCCGCCCGTTGATTCATCCCTGGATACCTGCCCGATGTTGAATTGGGAAAAGGATCCCCCGGAGCCGATCATTCAAGGCGGGCAGACGGTTATGTACGGAGCCGGCAGCAAATCGGTACGCAATGCGATCGAGAAGTATAAACCGATGTTAGGTTTACACGGCCATATCCACGAATCCCAGTCGGTGGCAAAGATTGGGCGCACAACCTGCGTCAATCCGGGTTCGGAATACGGAGAAGGCATATTACGCGGTTGTCTGGTGACATTCGTAAATGGCGAAGTGGAAGGTTACCAGATGACAAGCGGGTGAACAATGCATGGCATGGAAAGGAGGCAGCCTACCGACAAAGCCAAACCTGGCGACTTGAAATTGAAAATGCATGATGGATAATTGGAGCTTCCAGTACGCGGTCGATTTAATTCAACTCAAATCGGATCAACTCAAATCAAAGGAGGAAGTAATGGCTGAAACAGCAAGTACCAAACCCGAGATCTTTACACGTAAAGCCTCTGGTCTCGTACGGGTGATGTCTCCCTATTCGGCATTCGTCTACAACATATTGACGATGGGCCTGATCTTTCCCTGGACTTACTTGTGGGCGCCCGGTTCGCTCCCGGGAGGACAACTGGTCTGGGGTATCATCCTGGCCATGGTGATCGAAATTCCGATCGCCTTCGTATATGTCTGGCTCTCGACGGCTCTGCCACGCTCCGGGGGCGACTATGTATTCCAAAGCCGCGTGTTCGGTGGTGGTGTAGCATTCACCGTGGTGATGTCCGGCTTCGTCATTTGGATTCTGCAATGGGTGGCGCTCTCCGGCTGGCTGGTCTCCTACCTCGGGTTGGGGACGCTCTTCCTCGGCCTGGGCGCCACACTGAATGTGGCCTCCTTGTCGAACCTGGGCGTGTTCTTTACCACCCCGACCGGCATCATCATCGTCAGCATCCTTGGCGCCTTCGTGTCGCTCGTCCTGCTGGTATCGGGCTTCAAGAACTACGTGCGTTTCCAGCACGTGATCTTTTGGGGGACGATTTTGTGCTTTGTCACCGTGTTTATCGTCCTCTTCGCCACGCCCGCCAGCGAGTTCATCACGCGATTGAATGCGTTTGCGGTGGCCTCGGGCGGTGTTCCCAATTTCTATCAGACTGCCTTGGCTGCGGTGACAAAGGCTGGCATCAACGTTCATCCGCCTTTCAGCCTGCTAGCGACCCTGCTGGTCGCGCCGATTGCGTGGACCAGTCTTCAGTGGGCGACGTATTCAGCCGAGCAGAACGGCGAGATCAAAGACGCCCGCAGCTTCCGTTCGCAGGCCTTTATCATGGTCGGCTCCCTGATCGCCACCGGCCTGCTGCTGGCCCTGCTGGCAGTGGGCATCCTGAAAGTAGCCGGCCAGGAATTCCTGTATGTGGCCGGCGCGGGGTACTGGTCTGGAGTGAGTGCGGCCACCATCAATGGCTTCAGCCTGTGGCCGCCGATCCTGGCAGTAGCTCTCGCAGCCAGCCCGATCGTGGTGGTGATCATCGCCCTCGGCTATATCCTGAATGGCTTTCAGATTTTCTGCAACTGCTACATCGGCATGACCCGCATCCTGGTGGCCATGTCGCTCGACCGCCTGCTGCCGGATTGGTTCAGTAAGGTCCATGAGCGCTGGCACACTCCCATGAATTCCCACGTGGCCTACTTCCTGGCCAGCATCCCGGTGATCGTGGGCTACAACCTGGTCACCCAGCCTTTCACCTGGACGACTCTGACCCTGGGTGTGACCTTCGGCTGCGGTTACGTGTTCATCATCACCTGCCTGGCGGGTGCCTTGCTGCCTTACCGCGCCAAGGAGGTTTATGAGGCTTCTCCGGGCGCCAAATTTACCGTAAGTGGGTTTGTAGGGGTTCTCTTCACTCTGCTCGGTGCGGCAGCCTTCGTTGCACTGACCTGGATTCTGGCCCCTCAGGCCTTTTCCGCCTCGGCGGTCGTGTTCTGGCTGGTCCGACTCGCCTCGATCGCGGCTGTGGTCGCATTCCTCTACCCCATGCGGATACACCTGCTGGAGTGGCTGAACGGCAAGCAGATGCCCTGGCTCTCCGCACTCGGTATGCTGGGTGGCGGATTGGGAATGGCCATGGTGGTCGCTTTCCTGCTCTCGCCGGCCTTGGGCGTGCTGGGTGCTTGGAACTTCAGCACCTTCCCGAGCAACCTGCTGCCACAGATCATCGCCATCGCGATTATCGTCATTTCGGTGGTATGGTATGTGATCGTCAAGAACCGCCAGAAGGCTAAAGGCATTAACGTGGATTTCGCCTTCAAGGAGATTCCACCGGAATAAAATTTTTAACGCTTTGAGATGGGTGGTCAGTGCTTTTCCAGCACTGACCACCATTTTCCTTTGAAAATCCTCAATACTCTGAGAAACACTATGCCCGTCATCGATGAAATTGTTTCCAAAATTGAGAATTGGAGGGGAAGGAAAATTTCGATTCAGGCACTTTCAGGCGGATTGACCAACACGAATTACAAGGTGACCGTCGACGAAATTCCTTTTTTTGTGCGCGTACCTGGAGAAAGCACTGCACTTCTAGCGATCGATAGACACAATGAATACTTCAACGCTCAAGCGGCTGCCGAGACTAGCGTAGGGCCGAAGGTGCTGTACTATCTGCCCGAATATCAGGCCATGATCCTGGAATTTATCCAGGGTACCACTATGTCGAATGAGTCCCTGAACAACCCAGGTATGCCCACGAGGATAGCGGGAGCCATCCATCGCTTGCACGGCGGCCCCCGATTTTTATCTGATTTCAATATGTTTCGTTTGACCGATTATTACCTCGATATTTGCAAGAAGCGAGCTGTCCACATTCCAGATGGCTATCCGGAAAGGCTGGCGACGATTGGACGGATTGAACAGGCACTCATGATTCGACCCTTGCCGACCGTTCCATGCAATAATGATTTATTGGCAGAAAATTATATCGACGATGGCAAAGCAATCCGAATTATTGATTATGAATACAGTGGCAACAATGATCCGTGCTTCGAACTGGGGAATACCTGCCAGGAACTTGGCTACGATGAAGCTCGTATCATTGAGGTCTGTACAGCTTATTTTGGAGGTTCATCCACCAGTAAGATCGCCCGCATGAAATTGAATATGATTATGTCGGATGTGGGCTGGGCCCTCTGGGCAGCCATCCAGGCGGATATTTCAAAAATAAATTATAACTTTTGGGGGTGGGCGGTTGAGCGCTGGGACCGGGCAATTTCGAAAATGGATGCACCAGAATTTCCTACCTGTTTGGAAGATGTACGAACTTGACACAAAGAAAGGTAAAATAAAATCATGAAAGATCAGGCACGCGTTGTCATCATCGGGGGCGGTATCGTCGGGGCTAACATTGCCTACCATCTGGCCAAGCTGGGTTGGACGGATGTTGTTTTGGTCGAAAAAGGGGAAATAGCCAGCGGAGAATCTTCCCACGCTGCCGGACTGGTGACTCAGTTCGCCACTTCTCAGACCCTCATGCAATTCCGGAAATACAGCATCGAGCTTTATAGCGGGCTGGGACTCTTCGACCATGTCGGCAGCCTGCGAGTGGCTTCGACGCAGGACCAGCTCAAAGAGCTGCAACGCAGCGTCAGCCGCGCCAAGGCCATCGGCATGGATGTGGAGGTTATCTCACCAGATGAAGCCCTGCGTATCATGCCACAATTAAGCAAGGAAAACCTTTATGGCGCAATTTACCTGCCGCGCGATGGCCAGCTTGATCCCTACCAAACTACCACCAGCATGGCCCGCTTCGCACGCGAGATGGGCGTGGAGGTCAATACAAGCGTTCGCGTGACCGGTATTGAGCTATCTTCCAAAGGTGAGATCCAGCGCATCCTTACCGACAAGGGTGCCATCCGGACCGAGATTGTCGTTAACGCGGCCGGGCTGTGGGCACCCCGGGTGGCGGCGATGGCAGGATTGAACATTCCGACTACGCCGGTGGACCACCAGCACATTGCACTGAAGGCAGTCAGCAGCCACGAATTCCCCTCCACTACTCCCTGCCTGCGCGATCCCGACAACCTGGTATATATGCGCCAGGAGGCGGGTGGGCTGGTGATCGGCGGATACGAACCGAACCCGTTGGCGCGTTGGATCGATGGCGTGCCGTGGGAGCATGGTGGTACCACCCTGCCGGCCGACTATGACCGTTTCGAACAGTTATTGGAAGGTGCCATTCGCCGTATTCCATTCCTTGACCAGGCTGGCATCATTACGCTGGTATGCCATCCTGGTGCCTACACCCCGGACTGCCAGCCCATGCTTGGGCCGATGGCCGAAGCGCGCGGAATGTGGATCGCGGCAGGCATGTCGCTCAATGGCTACGGTGGCGCGGGCGGTATCGGTAAACTTATGGCGGAATGGATTGTAGAGGGCGAACCATCGCTGGACGTATATGCCTATAAAGCCACGCGCTTTGGCAATTATTATGCCAACCCGGAGTATGCTTCCGAGCGGACCCGCGAAGGGGTTAAATATTATTACCGGTTGCGCTTCCCCAATGACGAAAATGAGTGGGCGCGTCCACACCGGGTCAGTCCCGTGCACTACCGGCTGCAGGAGCTGGGCGCTGTTTTCGGGGAGAAGTTCGGATGGGAACGGGTCAATTTCTTCGAGCCCGGCAAACCCTGGCGGCGGGCCGGTACCGACCAGCGCCAGTGGGGATGGAATCGCCCACCCTATTTCGAGCGTGTTGGACAAGAACATCGGGCGACCCGCGAGCGTGTTTCCCTTTTCGACTTGACTTCCTTCGGCAAAATCGAAGTGACCGGCCCGGGCGCTTTGGCCTTGCTGCAACGCGTGGCCGATGGCAACGTGGATAAACCGGTCGGCAACGCCACCTACACCCAGTTCCTCAACGCGCGTGGCGGCGTGGAGGCCGACCTGACAATATCCCGCCTGGCTGAGGATCGTTTCTGGGTGATCACCGGTTCCGCCTTTATCGGCAACGACCTAGCCTGGCTCAGAATGCACCAACAGCCGCAGGACGATCCGGTTACGATCCGTGATATCACCACGGAATTTGCCTGTCTGGCATTATGGGGCCCGAAGGCACGCGCGGTATTGCAAAAACTCACCAGCGTGGATGTCTCAAACGAGGCCCTGCCTTACCTTCACGCCAGGACGATTCTGGTCAACGGAGTCGAGATTTGGGCCCAACGGGTCAGTTACGTGGGCGAGCTGGGCTGGGAGCTGTACATCCCGGCCGACCGGGCTACGCTGGTATGGGATCAGCTGCTGAATGCCGGCAGGGAGTTTGACATCGAGGTGGGTGGGTATAAAGTGCTCGATTCGTTGCGTCTGGAAAAAGGCTATCGCTACTATACTGCCGATGTAACCCAACTGGAGACTCCTTATGAGGCCGGGTTGGGCTTTTGCGTTGACCTTGGAAAGAGTGATTTCATCGGCAAGCAAGCCCTCGTCAAGCAAAAACAGGCCGGATTGACCCGCAAGCTTTGCACCCTAGTTCTGGACGGGGATGGGTTTACCCAGATCTATGGAGGGGAAGCCGTTTATCACGATGGAAAGGTGGTCACGCGCGTCCGCAGCGGAGGCTACGGATACACTCTGGGAAAGAACATCCTGTACGCCTACCTGCCTTTGGAATTGGCAAAAGCAGGCACCCATCTCGATATGGATTTGATCGAAGGCCGCCGACAGGGCGAGGTAACTTCCACAGTCCTGTTCGATCCCAAAGGCGAACACCTGCGCGTATAATCGGGTTCTCAAATCTTTAGTGGTCGGAAAGGGTTCTAAAATATGTTACCCTTGAACGCCAACGATTTATTTGCAATAAAGAATTTATTAGATTCCCGCCAGTCTGGGCACGGACTGCCGCGCCAGTTTTACCATGACGAACTGCTTTATCGACTCGAGATGGATTTCATCTGGCTTCAGGGCTGGCTCTTCGCTGGTCACTCCTGCCAGATCCCCAATCCGGGCGATTACTTCCTTTATGAGATTGAAGGGGATTCGATCATTGTTATGCGCGGCGACGACGGGCAGGTGAACGCGCTATACAACCTCTGCCGTCATCGCGGCTCGGTTATCTGCCAGGAGCCTGAAGGTAACATCAAGCGTTTTGTATGCCCGTATCACCAGTGGACCTATGATCGCAACGGCCGTCTGTTGCTGCAACGAGGCATGCAACCAGACCTGGATAAATCCCAACTTGGCCTGCATCCTGCCCACGCCCGTGAGGTGGAAGGGTTGATCTTCATCAACCTTGCCCGCGAGCCGGTGGACTTTACCGCGGCCTATCAGGCAATTGCCCCGGTCGCCAAGCCGCAAGGCATGGCGCGCGCCAGGGTGGCCAGGATCATGGATTTTGAGGTCGACTCCAATTGGAAGCTGGTTTGGGAGAACAACCGGGAATGCTACCATTGCAATGTGAGACATCCACAATATATCAAGGCAAACTTTGATCATTACAATGCCGATGATACCATCCCGCGCGTGGCGGAAAGACTGAAGGCGGTAACCAATCGGCTGGAGGCAAAACTGGCAGCTCAGGGCATGTCCTTGCGGACTGAGACCGGTATGACCGAGTTCCCGGATCCAGAGAATGGTATCTGGTATGCAGCCAACCGCACACCGCTGGTGGAAGGGTACGTTAGCGAGACAATGGACGGCAAACAGGTGGCTCCGTTGATGGGAGATTACACCGATCCGGAAGTCGGGACACTGCGCGTGCGTACCATGCCCAACTTCTGGGTTCATGCCAGCTGTGACCATAGTGTAGCCGTCCGGCTCACACCTCACGGCTTGACCAATACCAGTATTCGAATGATCTGGCTCGTTGACGGCCAGGCAGAGGCAGGCCGGGATTACGATCTGGAGAAACTCCTGCCCTTCTGGCTGCTGACTGCCCAGCAGGACTGGGCTATCTGTGCCAATCAGCAGCGCGGGGTGAACTCCCATGCCTACACCCCTGGCCCGCTATCCACTTTCAAGGAATACAACCTGGAGCGCTTCCTGCGCTGGTATTTACAAGAGATGAAAACGGCATTGTCAAAATGAAAAATAACCGTCCTGTCTACGTTGGTTTTGGAATGCTTACCCCGGTAGCCATCATGGTGGTCGGGCAGTTACCCGAGCATAATACCGGCGCACTTGTTAAAGAGGTCAGTGAATTCGTCTTTGACGATGCCGCCATCATCGCTTGTCTGCTGCGTCAGTGGGAGCTACCAACCGCCATGATCGGCACTGCAGTCGGGGATGACCCGCGCGGCCACCTTCTGGCACAACAGTTGGAAACCTGGGGTGTACAGGGTGAAGTACGCCATTCCAGTGAAATCAGAACTCCCTGGGAAGTGGATGTCTCGGATGAAACGGGTGCGCGCACTTATTTTTGGGAGCGGGCGCCGCAAGTGTTAAACACCCTCGACTCAGCCAATCTTGCCCTGTTGGAAGGTGCCGGAATATTGTACGTCGATTGGTATGACGGCGATCACATCCTGCGGGCAATGGATGAAGCCAAACGTTTGCATGTGCCAGTCTTCTTGAATTTCGAGCATGGGCACGCCGACCCTGCGCTGTTGAACCGCTATGCGGGCCGGGCAATGATTTGTCAGGCAGTCACAGATGCCGCCCAGCTGGGCGAGGTACCTCCCTTGGAAGTGGCCCAAAAATTATTGAGAACCGGCATACAGACTGCCCTGATCACTATGGCAGGGGAAGGCTGCCTGGCGGTGAATGCATCGGAGGTGGTACGCGTGCATGCTCCTTCCGTGCATGCCGTGGACGGCTGTGGAGCCGGGGCTACTTTCTCGGCTGGTTTTATCTACGGGTACTTGAAAGGATGGAGCCTGGAAGAATCGGCCTGCTTCGCCACAGCAGCTGCGTCCCTCAAGGTGACCCGGCCCGGACTGCAAATGTTTCCAATCGTTGAGATCAAGACCCTGGCAGCACAGCTCCTGGTGGAGCATCCCGAAGCTGCTGGCCAGCCTGGTCACTAGGAGCATCCTTTGATTAATTTTGCCACCCTTCTAACGCAGGAACAGGTCGAACGCACCCACTCCGCCTCACTGGAGATTCTTGAGAACGTCGGCTTGTTGGTCCGAAACGAAAATGCCCGCACGATATTCAAGGAGCACGACTGCAAGGTGGACGCAGAGACACAGATCGTCACCTTCCCACCGCCTGTGATTGAGAAGTTCCGTGCCATGCTGCCTCCCACTTTTACCTTCTATGGCCGTGACCCTAAATACGACCGAACTCTTCCAAAGGATGGGCCGGTCCTGGTCACGGGCAGCTCTGCACCGGATATCATCGATCCTGGTACGGGTCGACCCAGGCGGGCGCGTTCGGACGATATTGCCCGTATCGCCCAACTCATTCAGGAACTGCCAGCGTATGACATCTTTTCGATCTCCACGCTTGCCGAGGATGCACTGCCGGGACAATTCACACTGGCCCGGCTCTACCCTTCTCTGAAGCACTGCCTTAAGCCCATCCGCAGCACCACCAAGGATATGGACGACGCCGCTGCGGTCATTCAGATGCTTTATACGCTGGCAGGCAGCGCCGAGGCCTACCACCAGCGTCCTTTCGTGACGCACCACTACTGCCCGATTGTCTCGCCCCTGACCATGGATAAACTATCCACCCAGGCGGTCATTTTCTTTAGCGAGGCGGGGCTGCCAGTCTACCCGAGCATCGTTCCAAACGCCGGTTTGACTTCGCCAATGTCTATGGCAGGCACCTTGGCACAGGGAAATGCCGAATTCCTCGCCATCTCGGTATTGATGCAAATGGTACGGGAGGGTACTCCCACCATTTATGCCACCTTGCCTACCGTTGCCGATATGCGTACCGGTGCATATGCCTCGGGCGGCATCGAGTGTGGCATGCTGCATATGGCCTTCGCCCAGATGGCGCGCTTCTATAACGTGCCGTGTGGCGGTTACATCGGATTATCCAATTCCAAAATCAACGATGCCCAGTCCGGTTACGAGACCGGCATGTCCAGCGTGGCTGGCGTGCTGGCTGGTGTGGACATGTTGAATATGGGCGGCTTGCTGGATGCGCTGAAGGTTTTCGACTTTGCCAAGGCCGTGATCGATGACGAAATCGCCCAAATGCTCAAGCGCCTGATACGTGGTATCACGTTTACAGAAGAAGAACTGGCGTTACAGGTTATTGCACAAATAAAACCGGGCGGTTCATTCATGATGAGTCCGCACTCGCTTAAGCGCATGAAAAGTGAAGCCCTGCTGCCCCGGCTGGCGGATCGGGAGGCGCGTGAAGTCTGGGAGAAGAAAGGCTCGCTCGATACGCATGCGCGCGCCATGCAGCGTGTCAACGAGATCCTGGCCCATGCCGGCCCAGACCTGATTCCAACTGAGGTGGAGGCGCGCCTGCATGCCCGCTTCAAAGACTTGGTGCCCGGGATGCCGGAAAATTAGATCTTCGCGCAGGTCATTCTCAGAAGCAATTTTCCTTTAAAAATCTTTGGGACGTTTATGGAGAGGAATACCTGATGAAAATATATTTTGCCACGGATGTGCACGGCTCCGAGATTTGTTGGAAGAAATTCCTCGCCGCCAGCAAGTTTTATGATGTTGATACCCTGATCCTGGGTGGCGACATGACCGGCAAGGCCATCATCCCAATCATCGCCCAGGGCAATGACGATTTCAAAGTTACCTTGCTCGAACAGGAGAGCATCCTGCATGGAAAAGAGCAGGTGGATAAGATGGTTCAGACCATCCAAAACCGCGGCTATTATCCGTATGTGACAGATCCGGACGAAGTGCAGGCCCTCGTGGACTCACCCGAAAAAATGGACGCGCTCTTCCTTGAACAGGTCATCAAAACCATACAACACTGGATGGAGTATGCGGACGCCAAGCTGGACGGGACAGGCATACGATGTTATGTGTGTCCCGGTAATGACGATATCTTTGAGATCGATGCAGTGATCGCAGCTTCCAAATGTGTACGCAGCGTGGAAGGCCAAGTCGTGGAGCTTGACGAACACCACGAGATGGCCAGCTCAGGCTGGTCCAACCCGACTCCCTGGCATACCCACCGCGAGGAACCGGACGAGGCCTTGCTGGCACGCCTCGAGGCGGTTATCAGCCAGGTGAAGAATCCCTCCCAGGCGGTATTCAGCCTGCATGCCCCGCCTTTCGGCAGTGGCCTGGATGAGGCGCCGGAGCTTACCAAGGACTTGCGGCCCGCCTATGCCGGTCGTTCCATGGTCCCGGTCGGCAGCCATGCGGTGATGACCGTGATCGACAAATATCAGCCCTTGCTGGGATTGCATGGACATATCCACGAAGGCAAGGGTACTCGCAAATATAAGAAAACCTTATGCATCAACCCCGGCAGCATGTACGAACAAGGCATGCTGAACGGCGCGGTGATCGAGCTTAAACCGCAAAAAGTTGGCAATTACCTGATGACCACCGGCTAAGGTGCCACGCTTGCAGTTGCCTGGAAAGGAGTAGCCTATTGTTGATGGATTGATTTTGGAGATTTGCAGACACTTCGGTCCGAAACCTTTTCTTTTGGATGGTCTCCGTTAATGATTGCAGGAGACTGAAGAAAATTTATGAAAGGAGATTCAGATGAGTGACGTTTCTTTGTTCGTTCGCAAGGCAAGCGGCCTGGTCAGAGCCTGGTCAGTTTTCGATGCGTTTATTTATGCCACTTTCTCGATCAACCTTATTACCCTCGGTCTGTTCATCTTCTCGTATTGTTATTACCTCAAGGGAAGTCTGATAACGGGGGTGGTGGTTGGCGCCATCTTTACGGTCTTCGAGGTGATTGTTTACGCCAGCCTGATTTCTGCCATGCCACGGGCAGGCGGCGACTACGTCTGGCAAAGCCGCATCCTCAATCGCGCCATCGGGTTTGTGTTGACTGTCACTGGCTGGTGGTTTATCCTCTGGCTATGGACCCCGCTCTACGGTCAGATGCTGACCTATGAGGTTTACACACCTCTGCTGGCGATTGCCGGACTTAAAGATGCCGCCTTATGGTTCACGACCAACTCTACCGGCCAGTTTGTCGGCATGCTGTCCGTGTGCATCATCGTGTTCATTTACATTGCCGTTGGCATGAAGTGGTATGCCCGGATCCAGAAATTCTGCTTCTGGGGCGGCCTCGCCGGTCTGGCGATTGTTTTCCTACTGCTCCTCTTCGGGAACAATGCCACCTTCATCGCCAATTTCAACGCTCTGGCGCCTCGCTTCGGCGCCCAGGCTGGGGATACGTATTCAGCCACCCTCAAAGCAGGTGCAGATGCCGGCACGGTTGCTGGACCGCTCTTCCCGTTGGCATTGGGAGCCAGTATCTTCCTGGTGCCAATGTTGACGTTCTTCAACCTGTGGCCAAACTGGGGTTCCACCCTGTATGGTGAGGTGCGCGGTGCCACGGATTACAAACGCAACCTCTCGGGCATGCTGTGGGCGATCATCGTCACCACGATTGGTGCGATCTTGTTCTTCCTTTTGATCGGGAAAACCATCGGCTGGGACTTTTACAATAAAGCCAACGGTGCGTTCTGGAACTGGGGCTTTGGGTACACCACCACCCAGCCTCCGCTGCCGATCTGGCCCTACCCTGCCTTGTTTGCGGCTTTCATGGTCAAAAGCCCGGCGCTCATGTTCATCATTGTGCTCCTGATGAGCCTGTGGTGGTTCGGCTGGTCCGGGACGCTCTTCTTGAGCTCAACTCGTGTAATTTTTGCCGCAGCGATTGACCGCATGCTACCGGAGTGGGTCTCCAGGATCGAGCCGCGCACAAAAACGCCCATCAACGCCTTGCTGCTGATGGTTATTCCTTCGGCAGTCATTTCCTACCTGTACGCCTTCAAAATCTTCAGCTTCCAGACCCTGGCGCTGGACGCTACGGTCGTGATTGCCATCACCTTCCTGGGCTCCACCATCGCAGGGATTGTCATGCCCTGGAGGGCAAAGGATATCTTTGACGGCTCGCCGATCTCCAAGTACAAGGTACCGGCGTGGCTGGGGTGGATTGTGACGGTCCTCTATGCCGTCTTCGCAGTCTATCTCATCTACACCTCCTTCAAATATTCCTGGGCAATCATCGGCGGGTTGGGATCACTGAGCGCCAATGGGCTGACCTGGTTTGTAGTTATTGTGCTGGGTCTGGTAACCATTTTCAACGCTTTCATCCTCCTATGGATCCTGTACCAGGTCATCAAAGGAACCTCCAGCAGCAAGGCCATGCCGCTCATCACGCTGTCCGGCCTGATCTTCCTGGGCTTCCTCGACTGGCTGCTGGTGGTGTGGTTCTGGGACCCGAACGTCCTTCCTTCCGCCCTGCCTGCTGTAGGCACTTACGGCATCGGATGGTCGAACGTCAGCTCGATGGTCTTCATGATGATCAATTATGCGGTGGCAGCCGTAATCTATTTCGGATTCAGCGCCTATCGCCGGCGCCAGGGCATCCAAATAGAGAAGGTCTACCAGCAAATCCCGGTGGAATAATAACCGGTCAACCAACGTTTCCAATTTTGATGAAGGAGCAGGGTTGGCCCTGCTTAACCAGATCATACCTGCTCCTTCCCAGGTTGTAAATATTGGCAGGGTAGGTTGGCTAAATATTTCTTAGCCGGCAA
This sequence comes from Anaerolineales bacterium, assembly GCA_050014055.1. Taxonomy (GTDB): domain Bacteria; phylum Chloroflexota; class Anaerolineae; order Anaerolineales; family Villigracilaceae; genus UBA877. Next base: position 14,548 of record JBEKEB010000016.1, read on the forward strand.
CCTAGCTTCCCCCAAGTGGGGCAGGTAAACACTACCCTACTGGATGTTGCGGCTTGTGATATTTAATCTTAATATGGATATGTTTAAATCGCCGGCCTTGCATGCGAGATAAGGGGCCACCTGTCAGACAATTGACTTTAGCTAGTGAGGATGCTACAATGCATCCTATCATATAGACTGGAGGTGCACCGACCAAATGTAAACGATGTTCCTGTCAATCTCGTCATCTCATATCAACCATATCTAAGAAATCTTGATTAGGAGAGTAAGAGAAAATGCAAACAAAGAAGTACGTCTTTAATGTGGTCGCGTTGCTTGTTGTCGCGGCCTTTGTGTTAACTGCCTGCGGCACTACTGCCACACCCACCGCCGCCCCGGCAACCGCTGCTCCTGCGACCGCGGCTCCCGCCACCGCTGCCCCTGCAACCGCTGCACCAGCCACTGCCGCTCCTGCGACCGCCGCTCCCGCGACTGCCGCCCCGGTAGCTGCCCCCACCCTTAACTACTCATTTGATGGTACGGGTGTGGCTCAGGGTTATAAGGGTACTGTTGTCTCCAGTGTACCAGCCGATTTGTTGGCCGCCTGCAAAACAGAAGGCATGCTGACGATTATCGCCACTCCGCCCAACTGGGCCAACTATGGCGAGATCTTCGCGGACTTCGAGGCTACCACCGGTGTCCAGCTCAACTCGTTGGATCCCAATGCAGGTTCAGCTGACGAACTCGCCGCGGTCGTAGCCAACAAGGGCAATAAAGGCCCTCAGGCTCCCGATATCGTGGATGTTGGCTATGCGTATGGCGCGCAGGGCGTGGCTGCCGGCGATTACATGCCATATGTAGGTACATATGCGAGCAGGCTTCCTGCGACGACCTTGGGCATTCCCACTGCTGATCCAACTGGATTGTGGTCGATCGGCTACTTCGGTATCATGGTGATCGAGACCAATACCACCGTTGTCCAGAATCCTCCGAAGAACTGGGCCGATTTACTCAATCCCGCATACAAGGGTCAGGTTGCATTGGCCGGCGATCCGCAATCCTCCAACCAGGCAATCATGGCTGTCTATGCTGCTGCACTGGCAAATGGTGGTTCTTTGGATAACGCCCAGCCCGGTCTCGATTTCTTCAAGAAGTTGAATGATGCGGGCAACTTTGTTCCGGTCATCGCCAAGGTAGGTACCATTGCTCAGGGTGCCACTCCCATTGAATTGGCTTGGAACTACAATGCCCTGGGCGACCAGCAATCCCTTGCCGGGAATCCGCCGATCGAGATCGATTACCCCTCTCCGAGCATCGGTGGTGCCTATGTCCAGGCAATCAGCGCGTATGCACCGCATCCCAATTGCGCCAAGGTTTGGATGGAAGTCATCCACTCTGACCAGGGCCAAATCGCCTGGATCAAAGGCGGCGCTTCGGTCGTTTCACAGGCCGATATGCAAACGCGCAATGTAATTCCTGCAGATGTATTAAAAATGCTGCCGGATCCCAAGGTTTTGGCTGCAGCTGTTGCGCCCACTGTCGATCAATTAACTGCTGCGAAAACGCTGATCACCGGCGGTTGGCTCTCGACCGTTGGCGTGGCGATTCCGACTCCAGCTCCTTAATCGGTAATGACCACTCTAAATTCTGTAAAGCGGGACGCGCCTCTGGCGCGTCCCGCTCCACACAAAATGTCCTTTGTCTGGCTGGGTGTTACGCCCTTCTTCCTGTTCGCATTTATCTTCTTGCTTTATCCTTCCTCGACGATTGCAATCAAAAGTTTTGAAAACACAACAACCGGTGCATTCACAATTAATAACTTCGTGCACCTTTTGCAGAATCCCAATCTCGTAAATGCATATTGGATCAGTATCAAGATCAGCCTGATCACATCGATCGGCGGAGGAATTTTTGGCTTCCTGCTGGCGTATTCAGCCATCCGGGGCGGGCTGCCGCCCTTCATGCGGACCAGCCTGATGACTTTCTGCGGCGTCGCATCGAACTTTGCCGGCGTTCCGCTGGCATTTGCATTCATCGCCTTGCTCAGCCCATCCGGTGTGTTAACGGGTTGGCTGAGGTCCGTGGGATATAATCCGTATTTCCACGGTTTCCAACTTTACACTTTTTGGGGATTGAGCATGGTGTACATGTACTTTCAATTCCCCTTGATGGTATTGGTCATTTCACCGGCGATTGATGGCCTGCGACGGGAATGGCTTGAGGCTGCGGAGAACCTGGGTGCCTCCACTTTTCAGTACTGGCGATATGTTGCTCTTCCAATCCTCCTGCCCTCCATAATGGGCACTATGATCCTGCTCTTTGGAAACTCCTTTGGCGCGTTTGCGACCGCCCAGGCATTGACAGGTGGCTCGATCAATCTGGTTACAATCATGATCGGGGCCCAGCTACGCGGCGATGTGTTGGGTGATGCAGGCTTGGGGTATGCACTTGCCCTCGGGATGGTGGTAGTCATGGCTGTGGCGATCGCTGGCTACACGCTACTCCAAAGACAATCTGAGAGGTGGTTACGATGAAGCGCGGCGGCAGAGTCTGGTCATGGTTTTGGATGATCCTGGGTATCATCTATTTTTTTCTGCCACTGGTCGCAACATTTATTTTCTCGCTGCGCGCGCAGAAAGGCATTTTGAGTTTCCTGGCCTACCAGCAGCTTTTCAATGACAGCGGTTTTATAACAGGCTTCTCGTATTCGGTGCTATGGGGCATTCTTACCATAATTGTAGGCATCTTGATCTTCGTTCCTACTGCCTACTGGGTCCGCCTCAGGGCGCCTCAATTTCGAACTGCGGTAGAATTTATCACCTTGCTTCCTTTCGTGATTCCCGCGATTGTATTTGTATTCGGATTGGTGCGAACCTTTAGCCATCCTCCATTTCTGATCGTTAACAGCCCGGCTTTGCTTGTTGCCGGGTATACCGTGTTATCAATGCCTTACATGTATCGCTCCATTGATACGGGTTTGCGCTCCATCGATGTACGCACCTTAACGGAAGCTGCACAAAGTTTAGGCGCAGGCTGGGCAACTATTCTATTTCGAATTATCCTGCCAAATATCCGTGTTGCCATCTTGAGTGGCGCTTTTCTTAGCTTTGCCATTGTGATGGGTGAGTACATTTTGGCGCAGTATCTCGCCAAACCGGCCTTCGCGCCCTTCCTGGCTTACTTGATCCAAGAAAAGGCCTATGAACCGGCGGCGGCCACCGTCATCAGTTTTGCCCTTACCTGGGCATGTATGGGAATCATCAACCTGTTCGGCCGCGGGCAACAGGCACAGATTGCCGGCGGACACTAAATCATCCGAGAGTGAAGACATGACGCATCTAACACTATCAAATATCTCCAAACAATTTGCCGAGACTGCCGCGGTCCAGGATTTTAACCTGGAGGTGGAAAAAGGCGAGTTTGTATCGTTCCTTGGCCCATCCGGTTGCGGAAAAACCACCACCCTGCGTATGATCGCCGGCTTTGAGATTCCTACTACAGGCACAGTAACCATAGATGACGCTGATATCACCAACAAAGCTCCCAATCAACGCAACGTGGGCATGGTCTTTCAAGCTTATGCACTATTCCCGAATATGTCGGTCGCTCAAAATATCGGCTTCGGCATGCAGATTCATAGAGAATCGAAAGCTGCGGTCAAACAGCGCGTGGAGGAAATGCTGGCCCTCATCCACCTCGAGAAGAAAGGCAACAGTTACCCATACCAGCTCTCAGGTGGGCAGCAGCAGCGCGTGGCTTTAGCGCGTGCGCTTGCCAACCGCCCACAGGTGCTTTTACTTGACGAACCTCTCTCCGCCCTGGATGCGAAGATCCGGGTCCAATTGCGCGCCGAGATCCGCGCCATCCAGCGAAAGCTGGGCATCACAGCCATCTATGTCACCCACGACCAGGAAGAGGCGCTTTCCATCTCGGACCGCATCGTTGTAATGTACGAAGGCAAAATCGAGCAGGTCGGAACCCCGTTCGAGATCTATAACTTCCCCCAGACCTCTTTCGTTGCTAATTTTGTTGGGACCCTGAACACCACCGTTGCCGAAGTGGTTGATCCGGTCAAGCGCCTTTTAAGGATAGATGGCGTCCAGCTGGAATCCTCGGAAGTAATGGATGGCAAACAAAAAGGCGACAAGGTTACCATTGCGATCCGTCCCGAACGCTTCAATTTTGTTGCGCAGGAAAGGAAGGCCAATGTCCTTGATTGCCAGATCGATAACATCACCTTCCTGGGATCGGTTGTCCGCATCCAGTTACTGATAGGCAGCAATCGCTTCTACATGGATACATTCAACAATCCATTCCTTGAATTGCCAAAGATCGGTGACAAAGCCCAGATCTCCTGCTCGCGTGAAGCAGTCTTGGTTTTAAAGGATTGACCTTCCGGTGTTCGCCAAAGAGATATAAACTTGAACAAAGTCATCCTGGTGCTTTCCGACGGCCTGCGCTATGACACTGCGGTTGCTGGAATGGGATACTTGGGTCATTTGGTGGAAGCAAAACTCGCCAGCTTGTATAAAGTGACTGGCGAGTTGCCCAGCCTGTCGCGGCCCATGTACGAAACCATCCATACCGGTCTGCCTGTCAACGAACATGGAATTGTCTCCAACCTGATGGTGCGTGCTTCGACGGCACCGAATGTTTTCCGCTCCGCTCAGGCAGTTGGCAGAACCACTGCCGCCGCAGCCTACTACTGGTTTTCTGAGCTGTATAACCGGTCTCCTTTCGATCCCATCCAAGATCGGGAAGTGGATGATAAATCATTACTGATCCAGCATGGGCGGTTTTATACCCAGGATGAGTACCCGGATATTGAATTATTCGCCACAGCCGGAATGCTGGTCCGCAGGTTCAAGCCGGATTATCTGTTGGTTCACCCGATGGGAATGGATAACGCCGGGGAAACCTATGGAGCGGATTCCAGCGAATATCGTAATCATGCCACCCGCCAGGATAAATGGCTGGCAATGGTTCTAACAGAATGGATGGAGGGCGGTTACAATATCCTGGTCACCGGCGACCATGGCATCAATGCCGATGGCTGGCATGGCGGCACTACTCCGGAAGTTCGTGAAGTTCCTCTCTATTTCATCCGACCTGGGATTGTTGGATTAGGTGATACGCGCCAGACGGTCTCGCAACTCCAGGTTGCCCCCACCATTCTTAAGATGCTGGAGCTGGAAATTCCGAAAACGATGAAAGCGATGCCACTGGTTTAAGGCGTGAATAACCAAACGTAGGGAAATTGCCTTGTTGTTTCTATTCTAAAAATACTTTCAAAAAGGAGCTTGCCTTGAAACTCGTTGCCTGTGTCAAAACAACCCCTGATACCACTGCCACCGTTAAGGTCGATAACGGCAAGGCCACCTGGGGTGATGCACCATTGGTCATTAACCCTTGGGATGAATACGCCGTCGAAGCTGCCCTCCAAATGAAGGAGGCCAACAGTGGGACGGTCACAGCTATCTCTGTTGGCGGTGAAGACGCCAGGATTGCGTTGAAACACGCTCTGGCGATGGGCGCCGATGATGCGCTGCTCATCTCCGATCCTGCGCTGGCAAATATAGATCCCCAGGCAGTTGCTCACATCCTGGCTGCCGCCCTCCAAAAACTCGGGGGCGTGGACCTGGCTTTCTTTGGTCGCCAGGCCATTGATGATGACTCCGGCACCACTCCGGCCCAAGTGGCCCGCCTGCTGGGCTGGCCGGCTCTCACCCTCGTCTCTGTGATCAAGGTGGAGGGCAGTAGCCTGCGTGTGGAGCGCGCCATAGAGGAGGGCAGGCAGATCGTCACTGCCAAATCGCCGGCCGTTATCAGCCTGGTCAAGGACATTGGCGAGCCGCGCTATCCATCCTTCATGGGTATCCGCAGGGCCTCCAAAGCCGAGATACCGTCCTGGTCATTGTCTCAGATCGGCATCCCTGCTCCATCAAATGGGATTGAATATCTTTCTCTGGAGAACGCTCCGGTTCGCGAAGTGGTTTGCGAATTTGTGACAGGCGCCAACCCGCAGGAAATAGCTGAAGACCTTGCCGATAAAATTATTGGAGAAAAGCTGCTATGAATACTTTGGTTTATATCGACCATTTCAAAGGTGAAGCCCTGCCCGCTTCCTGGGAGGCAGTCGGGGTAGGAAAAACCCTTGGCAAGGTTACCGCTCTGGTTTTCGGAGCCGGTCTGGAGACCCTGGCCAGGAACGCCTTCGAATACGGCGTGGATGAAATCCTCCTGGCGGATGAGCCTGATCTGTCAGATTACCGGGCCGAATTGTATGCAGCTACCTTGAAGCAGGCTTTTACACAGCATGGTTGCGATGTTCTGCTTTTTCCGACCACCGGCCGGGGCCGGGAATTGGCAGCCATGGCCGCCATCGACCTGAATTCTGCCGTGCTGGTGGATGCCATAGCATTGGAAGCCAACGGGGATAAATTGACGGTCACCCGGCCGATCTATGGTGGAAAGGTATTGGCCAAAGTCACATCCTCACTAAAGCCACAGATTATCACGCTGCGCGGGCGCGCTTTCCCCAAACCCGCTTTGCAGGCCGGGAAGTCCGGACCAGTCACAAAGATTGTTGCGGGTACCGGTGCCTTGACTATCGTGGAGGGGTACTCCACCGCAGAAGGCGGCGTCAGCCTGACCGATGCGAACGTTATTGTCTCCGGTGGTCGCGGCTTGTCCGAAAACCCGTCTCTCCATCCGCCAGCCGGGCTGGATGCGAAGCAAAGCGAAATCTGGCGCGCCAAGCAGGGCTTTGGCATGCTCAAGGAAATGGCGGATGCCATGGGTGGGGCAGTTGGTGCATCGCGCGCCGCCGTGGATGCCGGGTATGTCCCCTATTCCATGCAGGTCGGGCAAACAGGCAAGCTCGTTTCACCGAATCTGTATATCGCCTGTGGCATCTCCGGCGCCATCCAGCACCTGGCCGGCATGCGTTCCAGTAAACTGATTGTTGCCATCAATAAGGACCCGGAAGCACCGATCTTCAAATTGGCACGGTATGGCGTGGTTGGCGATCTGTACCAGATCGTTCCTGCCCTCACAGCAGTTTTTAAGAAACGCCTGGCAAAATAAAGCCTGTTATCCATCAATCCAGTTCGACCGCCGCTCCCGGTATCCGCCTGGTGCGGCGGTTTTGTTTTCTTCTTCAGGCCTTGCTGGCAATCAGCAGGGCAACCCCGATCAGTACCCCACCTATCACGAACAAGGGGGTGATGCGATCATTCAGGAAAAGCACGCTGAGCAGAGTGCCCACGACGGGCTGGGCGAAGAATGTCAGCGAAGCGACTCCGGCATCCAGAACCGCAAAGGCAGTATTCCATAGAACCATGGCAAGCGCAGTGGAGATGACGCCAAGAAACAGGATTCCTCCCACCACCCCCAGGCTGATCGCATGGAAACCCTGTGTTGCCACTTCCCAACCGCTGAGAGGCAGACAGACCGGCAGGCCTCCAATAAAAGCGATCAAAGTTGTTGTCAGTACATTGGTCTCTTGTGTGACTTTGCGAATAAGGACTGAATATAGTGCCCAGGTAAGCGCGGCGGCCACCAGGCAAATGTTTCCCCAGAAGGAGTTGGGGGATACCAGCGCATTACGTGGGTCGATGACCGCCACTACGCCAGCCGTAGCAATTACGAGCGCCAACAAGCGTCGGCTGGTGATCTTTTCGGCCAATATGAGCGCTGCAAACAACAGAACAAAGGCGGGAGTGGCTGATGTGACTAGAGAGCCATTCGCAGCCGTTGAAAGTTCTGTGCCGACAAATTGGAAACCCAGTGAAACACCATATCCCACCACTCCCACACCAAAGATGCCCCAAAACTGTCCAGCCGTCACCTTCCAACTCTTGCGTGCGATCACGATGATGGCTAGGGTCAGGATCCCCAAGGCCAGCCGCATGACTATCAACGAAAAGGGCGGGATCACCTGCATGACCACTTTGCTGACCACATACATGCCGCCCCAGATGGCAGCTGCAGTCAGGCCGGAAAGCAGTCCCAAAACTGGCTTGGACATCTTGTCTTAATGCATATATGACCCGCCATCGACGAAATAGTTCTGGCCGGTGACGTAGCTGGAGGTGTTGACGATGAAGTTAATGATCTGGAAAACGTCTTCAGGTGTACCCAGCCGGCTCATCGGGATGCTGCTGAGTGCCCGCTTTAGGTTTTCCTGCTCATCCAATTTATAGCGCTCGATGACCTCTTCGGTATTGATGTACCCGGGCGTGACACAATTCACCCGGATCCGGGGGGCTAGTTCCATGGCCATGCATTTGGTCAGGGTTAGGATCCCGGCGCGCGCGCTGCAATAGTTCGCTCCGTTCTTGCGGCCGCGCAAGGCGGTGACCGCACCGATCGTGATGATGTGGCCTGCCTCTCCGCGGTAACGGCGGGCAAACTCCTGGGAGCAAATAAATGTGCCTGTGAGAATGGTACCCAGGACCGTCGACCAATCTTCGTCCGTCATTTCCAGGAAAGGTTTATCAATGTTCAATCCGGCTGTGTTGATTAGCACGTCGACCCTGTTTAACCGGGCAGTGACTTGCTCAAACAACTGGCTTACGTCGCTCCGGCTGCCGACATCCGCCCGGATTGCCACGGCAGTACCCACTCCGTACCGGGCATCGATGCCTTCCTGGAGCTGGCCAGCCGCCCGCTCCGATTTCAAGTAGTTGATGGCCACGGCATAACCTTTTTCTGCAAAGCTGCGCGCCAGGGCCGCCCCAATTCCGCGCGAGGAACCAGTGATAAGGACGACTTTCTTTTCTTCAGCCATGTGCCTCCCAAAAAAGGCAGGGGTGGATTTTCCACCCCTGCCAGGTATGTGCTCACTCGCCGAATTTGATTCCCTGGGCCAGGGGCAAGTCATGCGACCAGTTGATCGTATTGGTCTGCCGGCGCATGTACGCTTTCCAGGCATCCGAGCCGGACTCGCGCCCGCCGCCGGTCTCTTTCTCACCACCGAAGGCTCCGCCGATCTCCGCCCCGGAGGTGCCTATGTTGACATTGGCAATGCCGCAGTCTGAGCCATCCCGGGAAAGGAATAATTCTGCTTCGCGCAGAGAGTCCGTGAAGATCGCGCTGGAGAGGCCCTGTGTGACGTCATTGTGCAGATGAACCGCCTCTTCGATGGTATCGTATTCGAGCAGGTAGAGGATGGGGGCGAAGGTCTCCTTCTTGACGATCTCGGTCTGGGCAGGCATCTTGATGATGGTCGGCTCGACGAAGTTTGGGCCCATATTCGGCAGGGCATGGCCGCCGTAAAGCACCTGGCCGCCTTCCTGAGTGGCCTGCTGGACGGCATCCAGCATCTCCTCGACTGAATCACGCACCACCAGTGGGCCCATCAACGTATCCGGCTCGATTGGATTTCCAATATGAACCTGTTTGTAGACATTGACCAGGCGATTAATTAAATCGGCCGCAATGCTCTTCTGCATGATGATGCGCCGGGTGGAGGTGCAGCGCTGCCCGGCTGTGCCGACTGCGCCGAACAAGATCGCGCGCGTCGCCATGGCCAGGTCGGCTTGCTGGCTGACAATGATCCCGTTATTGCCGCCCAGTTCGAGAATGGTGTGCCCGAAATGGCCGGCGACCGCTTCCGAGACGTGCTGGCCGATTTCCGTTGAACCTGTAAATGAGACCAATGGAATGCGCTTGTCATTGAGCATCTTTTCCCCAACCTCGCGCCCGGAGCCGATGACCAGGTTGAAAATGCCGCTTAAGTTATGGTCGGCCATGACCCGGTTGGCAATATTGGTCACCGCCACCGCGGTCAGAGGCGTGTACGAGGACGGCTTCCAAAGGATCGTATCGCCGCAAACCGCCGCCAGAGTGGAGTTCCACGACCAGACTGCCACCGGGAAGTTGAAGGCGGTGATTAACCCGAGGATTCCCAGGGGATGCCATTGTTCGTACATGCGGTGGTCCGATCGTTCGGAATGCATCGAAAGGCCGTAAAGCTGGCGGGAAAGACCGACGGCAAAGTCGCTGATATCGATCATCTCCTGCACTTCGCCGCGTCCCTCCGCCTGGATCTTGCCCATCTCCAAGGTAACCAGGTCCCCCAGCGGTTCCTTGTACATCCGCAGGGCGTCCGCCAGATCTCGGACCAGTTCGCCGCGCTTGGGGGCTGGCACGCAGCGCCACTTCAGAAAAGCGTTCTGCGCGCTGGTTATAACCTGCTCATAGGTCGCGGCGGTAACCTGGATAACTTTCCCAATCAATTCCCCGGTGGCTGGGTTATAAGATGCCAGCTCAGTGCCTTTCGGATCAAGGATCCATTGATCGATTCCGGTACATGCGCCCGGTGTAACAGCTTTGATTTGCAGTTTATCTAGTATGGCTTTCATAATGCTCTCCTTCGTACGGAAGATGGGAACGCGGGGTTTTGGTAATGGTTCAATTGAAATTTGAGAATATTTGCAATGGTCCCATTTTACTTTTACTTCCTGAAAATATGTATGTTTTTTGTAAATGACATCTGTTACTTTTATAAATACGCGCACTTTGTTACAATTCGTGATTGTGAGTCTCAAGCCGAAGGACCTGTCTTGGGTTTGTTGATGAGATGTTCGCATTTTTCTTGCGTGCGGCTTCACCATACACAAGAAAAATGAGGTTCTTTTATGTTATTTGGATGGATAATAAGGCTATCTAACGCATGAGGAGTAGGAATGAATGAAATGTTTCCCAAAAAAGATGGTAAATATCGAATTGCCTGGCTACCCGGGGATGGTGTGGGTGTGGATGTTCTCGATGCAACCAAAATTGTGCTTGACAAAATAAACCTGGATGCTGAATACATCCTTGGCGACATCGGCTGGGAGTTTTGGTGCAAGGAAGGCGACGCCTTCCCGACACGTACCATCGATTTGCTGAAGAATGTCAATGCGGCTATGTTTGGCGCCATCACCTCCAAGCCGGTCAAGGCTGCCGAGGCCGAATTAATCCCGGAATTAAGAGCCAAAGGGCTGGTTTACCGATCCCCTATCGTCCGGATGCGCCAGCTCTTCGAACTCTATAATTGCCAGCGTCCTTGCAAGGGTTTCCCGCACAACCCGCTGAATTATAAAGAAGGTATTGACCTGGTGGTGTTTCGTGAGAACACCGAAGACCTGTATGCGGGGGTTGAGTTCAATCCGGTTCCGGCGGCTTTGGCAGCCGTTCTTGCGCAGGAGTCAAAACCTTTTGCTCCTTTCAAGGATTTACCGGGGGATCAGTATGCTCTTTCGGTTAAGGTCAATACGCGTAAAGGTTCCGAACGCATCCTGCGCGCTGCGTTTAATTTTGCTAAAAAATTCGACCGCAAGAAGGTCACAGTGGTTCATAAAGCCAATGTGGTGCGCGCCACCGATGGCTTGTTCCTGGAAACCGCCCGGGAAGTTGCCCGGGATTTCCCGGGTATCCAGATGGATGAGGCCAACGTGGACGCCATCTGCATGTGGCTCCTAAAGAACCCACTTAGCTATGATGTTCTCGTGGCGCCGAACCTCTATGGGGATATTATTTCCGACCTCTGCGCCCAGATGGTGGGCGGACTCGGTTTTGCCTGCTCCGGGAATATTGGCGATCACCTGGCTGTTTTTGAACCTAGCCATGGTTCCGCCCCCAAATATGCCGGCCAATACAAAGTCAACCCCATCGCTTCTATTCTGGCCGCCAAAATGATGCTCGACTGGCTTGGGGAAGAACAGAAAGGCGCTGCGGTGGAAAATGCAGTGGCGGAAGTGATCAGGGAAGGCCACGTCAGGACCTACGATATGGGCGGATCCAACACGACCCTGGAAATGGGGCAGGCGGTCGCAGAAAAGCTGTAACGCGTCCGGCAAACCTATAATGGCAGATGTTTACAAATAAAGTTTTTATCCACGAAGTCGGGCCACGCGACGGTTTGCAGGTCGAGGAGAAGACCGTTCCGTTGGAAGAGAAGATCCGTTGGATCGATGGTATATGCCCGTCTGGCATTGATATCATCCAGCTCGGCTCGTTCGTCAATCCGGCGAAGGTTCCGCAAATGACCGACACGGATGCCCTTTTCCGGCACTTTACCAGCAAAAATCCCGCCGGGGTGGTATTTTCCGGACTGGTCCTGAACGAGAAGGGCCTGGAGAGGGGGTTGGCTTGCGGGGTGGAGATGTTCTGCATGGGGATCTCTGCCAGCGAAACCCACAGCCGTAAAAATACCGGCATGACCAGCGCTGAAGCGCTCGAGCGCATTATCCCAATGGCGAAACAGGCCATGGCAGCCGGAAAAAAAGTCCAGGCCTCTGTACAGTCAGCCTTCGGCTGCGGGTACGAGGGTCCGATTGCTCCGGAGAAGGTCCTATCTATTATTAAGACATATCTGGACGCCGGCATCCGCACCATCAGTCTGGCGGATACGGCTGGTCACGCCCAGCCACAACAGGTGGAGGACCTTTATTGCTCCATCCACGCGTTGGATTCTTCATTGGAAATGGCCTGTCACTTCCACAATACCTACGGTTTGGGATTGGCCAACTGCTATGCGGCGTTGAAGAGCGGCGTGACCTATATCGAGTCCTCATTCGGCGGGCTGGGTGGTTGTCCATTCACCAAACTTCCGGCTGGTAATGTCAGTACAGAGGATCTGGTCCACTCATTGCAGAGAATGGGTTTGCGTAAAGACATAAAGCTCAACATGCTGTTAGAGGTGGCACGCCAGGTTGGCAGATACTTCGATCGTGAATTACCCGGCTTCATTCTAAAGTCAGGTTCGATCGTGGATTTCAAAGGACGCGCCGGGCTTTGAGGAGGTAGCGCATGAAATTATTGGAAGGGATACGCGTCCTGGACCTAACCAATGTGCTCGCGGGGCCTTTCGCCACGCTGCATCTCGCACTACTGGGTGCAGACGTGATTAAAATCGAAAACCCTGATGGCGGCGACCTTGCTCGCAAGCTGGGCAACGTACCCAAGTACAACCAGAAACTGCTGGGGACCAGTTTCCTGGCCCAGAATGCCAACAAGAAATCTCTGACTCTCAATTTGAAAAGCGAAGAAGGAAAAGACATTTTCCGCAAGCTGGTCAAGACCGCTGACGTAGTCGTGGAAAACTTCCGCCCGGGCGTGATGGCCAGATTGGGGTTTTCTTATGAAGAATTGTGCAAGCTCAATCCAAGGATCATCTTCTGTGCCATCTCTGGCTTTGGCCAGACCGGACCGGACGCCTTCAAGCCTGCCTACGATCAGATCATCCAGGGCCTGTCGGGTGTAATGGCTATCAACGGGGACGAGCGCCTCAACCCACTGCGCTGCGGTTTCCCGGTCTGCGATACGGTCGGCGGGATGAACGCCGCCTTCGCCATCATGGCCGCCTTGTACTTCCGCGAGCACTCCGGCGAAGGCCAATTCATTGATATTGCCCTGCTGGATTCGATCATGCCCCTGATGGGCTGGGTCGCAGCCAACCTGTTGATCGGAGGTCAGCTGCCGGTCCTGCTCGGCAATGATAACTTTACCGCCGCGCCATCCGGGATGTTCATGACAAAGGATGGATATATCAACATCGCCGCTAATCAGCAGCAGCAGTGGGAGGACCTGGCTGATGAGTTGGGTTTGCCTGGGCTGAAGACAGACCCACGCTTCCAGGACCGCGACATTCGCAAGAGCAATCGCACCCTGCTTACCCCACTGCTGGAAGCAAAGTTGTCCAAGAACACCACCTCCCACTGGGTGGAGGTACTCAACGCAAAAGGGATCCCTTCCGGAGCCGTGGTCGGCCTGGGAGCCGCCCTGGACTCCGAGCAGGCCAGGCACCGCCAGGTGATCGCCGATGTGGAACAGCCAGGCATTGGGAACATCAAGATTTTCAACATGACAGCCAAATTTTCAAAAACGCCGGCGCAGATCGAGACCCCCCCTCCCGGGCTTTCGGAAAATACCCACGAGATCCTGGCTGAATTGGGATACACCGCCGAGGAAATGAAAGTACTAAGAGAGAAATCAGTGATTTAAAGGCGTGCACGCTTTATTTTCAGATCTCAAGTGGTTTAGCCTGTCAGAAGTTAGGATGAATAACCGTAGTACAAATTCAAGGAGAAATATATGCCAATGACACTGGTCGAAAAAATACTTTCCAGGGCAACCGGGCAGTCTGCTCTCAAAGCGGGAGATGTCGTCGAGCCCCGGGTTAATCTGGCAATGTCGCATGAAAATGGGGCCCTCGTAATCAACCAATTCCAGGAAATTTACCAGGGCACTGGCCTGGAGGCCAGGGTTTGGGACCCAGAAAAGATTGCATTGATCTTCGACCACCGCGTGCCTGCGGAAAGTGCCAAGACCGCCACGAACCAGAAGAGGGTCCGTGAATTTGCCGCCCAACAGGGCATCAAAAAATTCCATGACATCCGCGGGGATGAAGGCGGCATATGTCATCAGATCCTGCCAGAAAACGGTTATGTCCTTCCCGGGCAGGTCGTAGTCGGTACAGACAGCCATACCACCAGTCACGGTGCGCTGGGCGCCTTCTCGTTCGGCATTGGTGCGACGGAAATGGCTTCTGTCTGGGCTCTGGGGCGAATCCTCAATGTGGAAGTTCCCGGAACGATCAAAGTGCAGGTAGGCGGAGAGTTCCATCAGTATGTCTTGCCCAAGGATCTTATCCTTTACCTGATCGGTCAGCTCACAGCCCAGGGGGCTAACTTCAAGGTCATCGAGTTTCACGGTCCGGCGATTAAGAAAATGTCTACCTCTGGTCGCCTGACCATCTGCAATATGGCGGTTGAAGCTGGTGCAACCTCCGGGATCGTCCCGGCGGATGCAGAGACAGCCAGATATTTGCATGAAGAAGCAGGAGTGAAAGACCCATTCGAAATCGTGGGCCCGGACGAAGATGCTGTTTATGATCGAGTGCTTGCAATCGACGTTTCAGACCTGGCTCCACAGCTGGCGTGTCCCCACACGGTTGACAATGTAAAGCCCATCCAGGAAGTTGTCGGAAAACAGGTCAACCAGATCGTAATCGGCTCCTGCACTAATGGCCGGCTCGATGACATTCGGATTGCCGCCAAAATCCTGGAAGGGAAAAAAGTGGCACGCAATATCCGCATGCTGGTCTTCCCGGCCTCGGCTCGCATCTATCGACAGGCCCTCAAGGATGGAACCCTTGCAACTCTTATGAATGCCGGAGCAGTGGTGATGAATTCGGGCTGCGGTCCTTGCCTGGGTGTGCACCAGGGAGCCCTGGCAGATGGCGACGTCGCCCTTGCCACCACCAATCGAAATTTCAAGGGTCGTATGGGCAATCCATCTGCCGAAGTCTACCTTTGCTCTCCGGCCGTTGCCGCCGCCAGCGCGCTGACCGGTGAAATCACCGATCCTCGGAAAGGAGCTTGAAAATGTCCAAGGTGGTTCTCAAACTGGCCGACGATGTCTCGACCGATATCATATACCCCGGGCGTTTCATGGCAACTGTTTTGCCATCCGAAACACCCCAGTATGCATTTGCGGATCTGGTCGATTTTAATTCGCGGATGAAGAAAAAGGAATTCCAGCCGAACAGTGTGATTTTGGCCGGAAGAAATTTCGGGTGTGGCTCCTCGCGCGAGCAAGCCGCCTCCTGCCTGAAAGGCTCTGATTTCATCGTCATAGCCAGGGATTTCGCCCGCATCTTTTTGCAGAATTCGATCAACCTGGGGTTGAATACCATCATTTGCCCGGATATTGAGGCAGATGAGGGCGATGACCTTAAAGTTTCCTCTACAATGGTGGTTAACCAGACAAGTGGGAAAAGTTTCGAGATCGTACCCTTACCTCGCGCGCGCCAGGCAATTATCGACGCAGGCGGATTAATCCCTTACACCCGTCAGAGACTATTGCGCGTTTAAAAATGATCCCTTGTTGAAGGCTTTTCTCAAAGATCATTAATGCTGAATATCCACGGATCAAGAACCTTCCCAGACATGTTGGTGTTCTTAAATAATGATTACCCACTTGACTAATTTAATAAAAACGGGTAAAGTCTATATTGAAGTTGGTCTACTAACAAAAAAGAGTTTCACGAAAAAAGGTGATTTCGAGAGTACTGAAGCCTGCATGTTGATATCTCGGAGATCCAAAATGTTGAATTCTTTTAGTGTTTAGTAGGCTCTTTTTTTTTGGATGTGAACTGCTTATAGATATGCAGGCCGGAGAAAAGTATCGTTTGATCTTTTACATGTAGAGCATAAATTGTTCTTCGCATCAGGATTTGTGGGGGTGGGCGAAGATAATTTTTCAACTCGATCAATAAGGATGAGAGAATAAAGGAGGTGGTGCTAGACACACATAGGCATTGTCAGCCGCGCCGGCAAAACCCGGAAAACGGGTTCCTAATTTACCATTCTTCATCGGAGGAGAAAGTATATGATTAAACGATTGTCAATAGTAATTTCAATAGTTGCCATCCTGGGTATGGTCTTGGCAGCCTGCGGTACAGCCGCACCGGCATATACCTGCACCGATTCGATCGGTTGTGTCAAGATCGCCCCCACAGATCCTATCCATATCGCTTATTTGTTGGCCATTTCGGGCGCGAACGCAGCCCTGGGCACCGACTCACGCAACGGCGCGGAGATTGCCATCGATGATGCTGGCGGCAAGCTCCTGAATCACACCATCAAGTTCGATGGCCAGGATGATGGCTGCAGCGCGGATGGCGGTAAATCCGGCGGAACCAAGCTGGCCTCCGACCCAACCATCATCTTTGTTCTCGGCACTTCCTGCTCGAGCGCAGCCCGCTCCGCCGAACCCTTGCTCTCCAAGGCCGGCTTCGTTACGATCTCGTCTTCCAATACCGCGCCAGACCTGACCGATCCGACCAACGCGAACCACTATCCTGGCTTCTTCCGCACCGCCCATAACGACAAGGTACAGGGCGCGGCCGTAGCTGACTACGTATACAACACCCTGAAATTAACGAAAGCTGCCACCATCCATGACGGCAGCCTGTACGCCAGCTCGCTGGTCGGGGTATTCCAGCAGGACTTCAAGCAGTACGGCGGCACGATCACTACAGCGACTTCGGTCAATGTCGGACAGACTGATATGAGCTCGGTCCTGGCCGCTGTAGCCACCGGGAGTCCGCAGGTGATCTACTTCCCGATCTTCCTACCCGAAGGTGCCTTCCTTATTGACCAGGCCAAAACCACCACCGGCCTGGAGAACGTTCAACTGATGGGCTCTGATGGCCTGTACTCGCCGGATGTAATGAAAACCGCCGGTGCAGCAGTTGAGGGATTCGAGGTTTCGAGCCCTCTGGTACAGGGCCCTGCTTATGACGCCTTCGTTGTGAAGTATAAGGCCAAGTTCGGGGAGTTGCCGATCAACATTTTCCACGCGCACGCCTACGACGCCATGAACATCATGTTCGCCGCCATCACGAAGGTCGCCGTTCAGCAACCGGATGGGACCATCTACATTCCTCGCCAGGCCCTGCGCGATGCTGTGGCCGCCACCAAGGATTTTGTGGGTCTGACTGGTGTCCTGACCTGCAACCCCGATGGCGACTGTGCCAACCCGATCATCGGTGTTTACAAGTATCATGCTGGTCAGTATCCGCCTGAGCTGATCTGGCCGACAAAATACCTCCCTACTCCAACACCGTAAACAATTAGTAATTACACGCAGAGGGGCGAGCATAAGCTCGCCCCTCTTTAATAAATATTCCCATTCGAGAATAGGAGTATCCGATGCTTCGAACTTGGCGTCAGCGGTATACACTTACCGATCTCTTTATATGGGTGATCGGTCTGGTTATTGCAGGCGCGGTTGTCTGGGGGACCATCAGCACCCTGCGGCTGCACCTTTACACATCCATTGATTGGATCGACCTCACCATCCGGGGATTGGCACTTGGTGGGGTTTATGCCCTCATCGCCATGGGCTATACCATGGTGTATGGTATTTTGAAAATGATCAACTTTGCCCACAGCGAAGTGTTCATGAGTGGTCCATTTGTTGCATGTTTTGTTGCCCTTGGCCTGGCCAGTACTGGCTTTTTGAATAAACAACCCGTGATTGGCCTTGCATTCATTCTTATTATTGCGATGGCTGTATCCGGAGGAGTCGCCCTGTTGCTGGAAAGAATATGTTACCGGCCCTTGCGAAATGCCCCT
>JBEKEB010000017.1:0-31941 GCA_050014055.1 Anaerolineales bacterium
CTCGCTTGCTGCGTTGACTCATCATGTTCTCCTCCGGCATTGCAAAAGCTTCTGCCGTAGAGTAACATTCTTTATGAGGCAACGATACTTTCAATAGTCACATTTAACTTGAGGCAATGCGCCAGCTTAAAAATATCTCTCAATTCGAGTATACTCGTCTCTGCAGTTTACTCAACCTTATTGTTAATGTTATCGCCAATTTGGTCGCATATTACCATCATCAAAATAAACCAACCTATAACATAAATTTCTTCAGCCATTGGTCCTGGCTTATCCATAATTGACGTTTCCCATCCATGAACTATATTAGTGTGCCTTACACCGATCGAGTGTTGGATATTGAAATTCCGGAGGGGAATCTTGTATTTGATGTTGAGCCAGAAGAAGCCCCACCAACTGCGGATATCAATAAAACTTTGCGCAATGCTCTGGAACATCCGATTGGCGCTATACCCCTGAGCAAGTCGATAAATTCCGGTCAGAAAATCTTGATAATAGCGGACGATTTTACACGACTTACACCCTCTCGAGACATCATTCCAGTTCTGCTTGACACATTGAACCAGGCTGGGATTCGGGATCGGGATATTCGGCTCATCATTGCCTCTGGAGCACACAGAACAATGAAACAATCAGAAGTTGAAGTTAAATATAGTGGGACAGTCAAATCCAGGATAGAGATATTGATTCATCACTATAAAGACCCCGGCGAGTTAATGGATTATGGAAAGACCAGGCATGGTACTCATATTCTCATTAATCGGTGTATTGCCGAGGCCGATTTTGTGATCGCGGTAGGTCATATTATTCCACATCACCCTGCAGGTTGGAGTGGAGGGGCTAAAGCTATCCTGCCTGGTATCGCTGGTGAAGAAACCATCGCTCAATTGCATATATTGGGTGCCATGAGCTCGAAGTTGGGCGAAGTCAACTCGGTTATGCGCGAGGAAATGGAAGAGGTAGCAGAGCGCGTAGGTCTGGACTTTATCCTTAATGTCGTCTTGAATTGCCAAGGGGAGATCGTGGATGCAGTATCCGGTCACTTTGTCCAGGCGCATCGAGCAGGCGTAGATCTATCTAGAAAAATATATGCAAAGGCTATCCCTTCCAAATCCGATCTTACGATCAGCAGTACATCACCAATTGACCACGATTTTTTCCAGGGGGATAAAGGGATTTTCACAGCCGGCTTGACCACGCGCACAGGCGGTGAAATTGTCTTGGTCACAGGATGCCTGGAAGGAATCAATCCTAATCGCCCGGAATTAGCCAGCTTGGTTGGCAAGCTGACAAACACACAGATTTTGAATAATATTCAAAGAGGAAAAATTTCAGACTTGCTGATGGCTTCTGAAGCCATTACGCTCAATGACGCAAAGCAAACTCATCAGATTACGATTGTTTCGGATGGTCTGACTCCGGATATGTGCCAGATAATGGGGTTTAATCACCTCACACCTGAAAGCCTTGGCAGCTATATCCGCCAACACCTGGATCAAACCCCCAGCCTTAAAGTTGGCTTGCTGCGCCAGAGCACATCTATCTATCCCATTCCTCCAATCGGATAACAGAATTTCATCAAACTCAAGACCGCCCAACGCTGGGCTTCTTTTTTCATCGATATTCATTGACTGCCTCGAACATTGCAATTACGTTTTCCGGCGGTACGTCAGAGAGAATGTTGTGCACGGTTGCGAAAATAAAACCACCGCCAGGGGCAAATATTTCGATATTTTTCCGAACGTGGCATTTTACTTCATCGGGAGATCCGTTGTATAAGACATGCTGTGTATCGCATCCGCCACCCCAGAAGGCGATATCTTTCCCAAATTCCCGTTTGAGGCGCTCTGGTTCCATGTCCAATGCACTAATTTGGATCGGGTTCAGAATATCGTACCCGACTTCGATGAGATCGGGAATTAGTTTGTAAACCGAACCGCACGAATGAAGAAATGTGCGCATTTGGCTGTGTTCTTTGACATAGTTGCACAAAATCTTATGGCGCGGCTTGAACAGAGACCGGTAGGTTCTGGGCGACATGATTGGGCCCATGTTCGTGCCCAAATCATCACCAAAGCGCAATATATCCACCACATCACCCACGGCTTTGCAAATCTTTCCCAGTGTCTCTAAATGCATCTCCATCAATGCATCCAAGAGGTGTTCGACTTCAGTTGGGCAGGCTAGAAGGTCGACCAAGAAATTATCCATGCGACGTAAGAAACAACCCCACTCGAATATACTGCAGCCGGCTGTGAATACGATGGCTCGCTCAGATTTTTGGCGGTAGGCGATCACCCGCTGGCGAAGTTTATCCCAGAAGTCGGGTTCGCCAGAATGATCCCAGGGGCTGCGGGCCAGTTTTGACCAATGCACTTTTGCCATGGCTTTTGAAAGATCTTTGTAATTGGATGGATAACCCTGCAGATATGGAAAATAGGTCTGATCGAAGAAGGTGGCCCCCAAGGGCATGGATGCAATGCGGTCTCCATCCTGGTCATATACATCCCAGGCCCCATCGGGCTGTGGAATTGGTTGGAACCACGCCGGTATCTGCACCGGGATACCGTTCGGTAAAGTGGTATCTTTCCAGCCCTGATCATCTTGATTATACAGTCGACCAACATCGATCGCATCGCTCTGAAACTTTTCTAGAATTTCCTCTTCGGGTTGGGCAAGCTGCGTGACCACGTCATAGATGCGCGTCTTGCTCCCGCTAATTCCAAGGGTTTGCATCAGCCTGGAGTAGGTAGTCGCGGAAATTCCCGTGACGGAAGTAGAGCCAAAATCAACCGGGAGTACATCCGGCTCACAATGATCGATTGAAGCGAGGATTCTTTGGCGAGAGTTCATTTGGTTCCTCCTTCGACTGGCAACATTCAAGCCCCCCTCGCATCCTGTGTAGACGGATTTCTTCTATCTCCACAAGATGCTTAATAATCAAACCAGGTCCTATTTCTGTAGTTTGACTTTATCAAAGTCCCATCCGTTCTCTGCGCATTCTACACGGACATGCGCATCCCAGGTTGGCTCAGCTTCCGGTCGACCAGCCATAAAACAATCTATGCTCAGGTAAACAATCGGCTCTTTTCCATCGCAAAGTACAGAATGTAAAGTGTGCGGTGGTATACGCATCACGTCTCCCGGTTTTACCGGGAACTGTTGAGAGCCATCCTCACCGATGCGCAGCACGCCTGTTCCTTGGATCATGTAGAAAATCTGTTCCAGGTCATTATGAATGTGCAGATTTACAGCTTCACCTGGCTCCAGCACGACGATGAACACTTCTGAAGTTTCCGCTTCTGAACGATTCATCACCAGATCGTTTACATGTGTAGGAAATCGATACCGAATCGTTTCCGATGTGCTGAATACATATTTTCGTTGGTCCATAGATTATCTCCTTTGTTGATTGTCCAAGCTTTTTATATATCTCAGGGTCTGGAGCGCGGCGGAATCCGGATCTGGCGTGTCATCCCATCCCAGCTCAACGCCCAAGTAACCCTGGTATCTGCTTTTTTCAAGTGCTTTCAAAAAAGCGGTGAAATCAAATGACCCTTTCCCGGGAATCAAATGTTGGTCCCGCAGGCCGTGATTATCATCGATATGAATATGGAACAGACGATCTTGAGCTGTAGCTAGCGCATCTACCGCTGATTCTCCGACGACGTGGGCATGTCCGGTATCCAGAACTACACCCAGATTGTCGCGATCTAGCTCATTGATCATACGCAAAGCATCGGCAACGGTTTGGATGAGATCTGTCTCGTACCGATCAGCAGGTTCAATTGCAATCTGGATATTGAAAGGCATGGCGAAAAGGCAAATATCATCCAGGCTGGTTCTCAGACTTCTCCAAGCCTCCACCTCTCCCTGGCCGAAGAGACTGTGACCAGGGCAGACACTTACAATCGGAGCACCTAATGCGAATGCAGTCCGGATACTATCCTGAATATAGGCCACACTATCCTGGCGGATGATCTCGTTATTGCTGCAAAGACAGGTGGGATAGCGAAATTGAGCAGGGATGAAAGAAGCGACGCCAAGGTTGAAACTCTTCAGCAAACCTTTCAATTCCTCGATTTCGAATTGTCTTAGGTCACGTCGATATGCATGCGGCCGGCCTCCCCAGATATCGATTCCGTTGTAGCCGGCTTGCGAAATGCGCCGAATAGCTTCGATCAAGGGGTAATTCAGATAGAGAAAAGATGAGAGGCTGAGTCGGTTCATTGTTCCTTCGCTAGAAGACCTTCAAAATAACGGCGCGCAAGGATCGCTTCATCAATAATATGGTCAACACCTGCGATATCGATCACAAGAGTGCCATCAAACCCGATCAGGGTAAGATTGTGGAGAACGCCCTGAAAATCAATGTTCCCCTTGCCTGGTGGCAGGTGGTAGGCTTGTGAACCGTCATTATCAGATAAGTGGACAAGCTTGATAAGCGATCCCAGCTTGCGGATTGCCAGGGTCAGATACTCTTTGCTGGCATGAATGTGAGCTACGTCCAGAATGACACCCACATGGTCGGCCTGAGAGTCCCCGATCAGCTTCATTATGCTATCTGTCGTACCGACCCAATCGTTCGCGCGTGTCTCGATAAGCAGCGTCAAGCCCTTTGCTTTTGAGATGGCGGCAAATTTTGATACCATTCGGACAGCATTTTCCCAAAAACGCGGCCAGGAAAAATCATCGTCGATACTTACCGCTGTAGGAGGTCCTCCGGCGTATAGTTCCGTCCCTTGAGGACGGATTTCAGACGGCATATAGCCGCAGATCGATACTAGAGGGACCTCCAATTCTCCGATTAAATCGGTCAGGACATCGAAATCGCAGACGGCTTTCTCCGATTTAGATCTTTCCAGGCTGAACATATCCTCCTCAACTGCCATGATGGAAGGCACTGTCATACCATAGTTATTGATGATGGTTTGCATCTTCTTGAGGTCGCGGCGGTGGGCAGGGAGCAGATTGTCGTAGAGTTCCAGCTCAATAGCCTGAAAACCAGCCTTCCCAACGATCTCTAACGCTTTGAGATGGTTTTCGGGTGAGGGGGGAATGCCAAAGAGTGTAATTGGGATGGTATAACCACATGCAATTTTCATCAATTTTCCTTTTTTAGCTCCTGGTCATGCGAGTGGTTCATTTTATAGAGGTCACGGAGATCCTTAGAGCTTGAAGGCAGCTTAATGTACAATAGCGGCGAAGATTGGTATGATGAGAACTGAGAGCAAGGTGGTGATCATGGTAGCCGATGCTGCCAGTTTTTCATCTGCTTTATAGCGCGAAGCAAATGTCACTGCCGTCACTCCGCAAGGCATAGCTGCTTCAATGACCGCCACCCCGCGTGAGGTACTAGCAATTGGCAAGAGTTGGACTACCAGGAAGATCAAGACCGGCATAATGAGCAGCTTCAGAAAGCTCAAAATGATAACGCTACGTTTATCCGCGCCATATTGAAGAACCGAATTGTAGATTATCCCTCCTAGAATGATCATCATTAATGGGATGGCTATATTAGATAGGCTCTCAAAAGGCAAATGTAAGACGGGGGGGAATTGCCATCCGACCAGCGAAAATCCCATGCCTAGGATAAGAGCGATGAAAATCGGGCTCACCAATTGTTTTATGAGTAAGTGGAACTGCATATGGGCTGATGCATAGCTTTGGTCCTTGTTTTTGTAAACGCCCAAGCCCAAAGTGTACAGGTAAACTGACGCCCCCAGATCATATAGCAGTGCAAGGATGGTTCCTTGAGCGCCGTAGAGGGCGGTGCAGACTGGGATCCCAAGAAAGCCTGTATTTCCGGAGACTCCCGACACCTGAAGCACTGAGCGCCGCGGCCATTCCCAATGTGCAAACCGTGCAATGAGGGTTGCCAGACCATAACCGATTAGTGTGCTGAACAACCCAAGTCCCACCATCCATGGAGCTTGATTGAGGACGGCAACTATCGAATTGGTCGCAGCATTCCAAAAAGTAAAGATAGGTAGTATGAGAACGATCACAATCTCGCTCAGCATGTTAATCCGATCCTGGCTGAGGAGACCTTGCCATGCAGCAAGGAATCCCACCACAACCACCAAAATCAGGCCAAAGTATGGAACAATGATATTGGTGAGACTAGCCAGGATCGACATCAGGATGTCAACCTTTTAGACCAGACAACGCGATGTTTTCAATGATCTGTCGGCGCAGAAAGATGAAGGCTATGATTATCGGTATGATATTCAGGACAGATCCGGCCATCAAGGGACCATAATCCACGCTGAATTTGAATTGAAAGGCGGCCAAGCCAAGCTCCATATTGAAAATCTTATCACTGCTAGCTATAAGTAGAGGCCAGATGAAAGCCCCCCAAGCTTGTATGAAAGCAAATGTACCCAATGCGCCCATTGCCGAAGTAGACATGGGCACGATGATGAGGCGAAAGATACTCCATTCTGAAGCCCCATCGATACGAGCCGCATCGATAAATTCATCAGGGATGGCCGAGCTGATGTGTTGTCGCATCAGAAAAATGCCAAAACTCATGATCACATAGGGAGCAATTATACCCTGGTAAGTATTGATCCATTTCAATGCGATCATCTGCAAATAAAAGGGGACCATATAGGCCTCAAAAGGGACAATCGCAGTAGCCACGATCAACAGGAAAAGAAGGTTACGGCCTGGGAAGCGGAATTTGGCAAATATATAGCCTGCCACCAGAGAAGTCGCAAGTACGAACAGAGTCGAAACGACGGCTATGATGAGGCTGTTAAAAAAATAACGCACGATCAGAGTGGTGGTAAAGACTTTGAAATAGTTCGCCCATGTAGGGTTTATTGGAATAAGCTTAGGCGGCCAGGTTAATATTTCCGAAGCCGGTTTAAAAGAAGTAGAGATCATCCATACAAAGGGAATCAGCATGATCACACTTGCAAGGATAAGAATCAAGTGGGTTACGATACTTTTTACATTCCTCTGCAATCGTTCCCTTTGTCGCGAATCAGTCGTTCTGTTTGTGTTAACGAGGTTCATGGTTTACTCCTCACCGGTTCGGAAATATCTAAATTGGAGGATCGTGAGCACTAACACAATCATGGTCAGAACCACCGCTTCTGCCGAGGCATATCCCATTTTAAAGAATGAGAACGCATTGTTATAGATCTCGAAAACCAATACTCGCACAGCACTGCCTGGCGCAGACTGGGACCCAAGCGTCATTACATAAATCTGGGTGAAAACGTTATAAGCGTTGATCATCGAGGTGACGAGGACAAATAGCGTCATGGGGCGCAGCAACGGAAAGGTGATATGGCGAAATAAATTCAGGCCGTTGGCGCCATCCAGCGTGGCGGCTTCGTAATAGGTGGCCGGTATATTCTTGATGCCTACCAGGAAAAGAACCATGTTGTAACCGATTACTTTCCAGACACTCATGGCAATAATGGCCCAGAGTGCCGTAGCCGGGTAAACCAGCCACCCCACCGCAGATATATGAAAAATGCTTAAGAAGTAATTCAGAATGCCATACGTGGGATCATAAATCCATTTCCAAGCGACGGCCATTGCCACCATGGGGGTGATGAAGGGGAGAAAAAAGATCGTCTGGTATAAGGGGGAAAAACGTATTTTCCCTGCCAGAACAATTGCCAGAGGCAAGGATAAAATGATGCTTAAGATCACCGTAGCAAATGCATAGATGGTGGTATTTTGAATCGCCTGGATGAAGTCGCTGTCATGAAGGAGCGCTTGATAATTCAAAAGACCTATAAACGGGTGAATTTTGCTCATCATGTCATATTTATAAAAACTTAGTATGAAAGTTCGCACGATGGGGTATACCCGGATATAGCCGAAAAGGAGCATCACTGGCGTCAACATTACATAGCAGAATAGGTATTTTGCGCGCCGTTGAGGGTTTTTCCCAAGAAACTTTACCAACCTATTTAGAAGACGTCTCGATCCAACGACATTTCCGCTCATGTCCCTTGTTTTTGATACACTCATTGTGTTTCTCCTTGAAGACACATTTTGCGTTTATTATTAGGTTAAGATAGAGTCAAACGTCTAAAAAAGTCGGTATTACTTACTTTGCCAGGTTCAACTAGAAATGTCTATCCCCTTTGCTAAGAGACCAGCATGAGACGGCCGAGAATAAAACTGGCCGGGCAGTATGCTTTGCAGAAGTGCATGGTAATCTGGCAGTCTGCCCGGGAAATGAAAACCGAGAAACCCTGCCAATCGGGCTTGGCGGCTCACAGCAGTACTAACAATGTCGAGGAATGCATTTAAACTCTCAGTGGTGCCAAAACCCATAGTATCTTGAACTCCATTTTGGGAACCTGTCGTAAACATTCTCGTCCAGTCCTCGATAACACGATCAAGTTGCAATGTTTTTGCCTAGCACCCACAATTTTTGGCCGCTCCGCCATAACTATTTGATCACTATCCAAGTATATCCCTAAGAATCGACCCACCTGGCTTCCTTAGAGATAATCCTATTGCTCCTGCGAAAAATATGGATTGGGCTATGAGGATTTCAGCGTGTTTGCAGTCGGTGCAGATACCGACTGCAAACACGCGTTCTTTTTTAGAAAGTCTCAAGGGGCACGATCAAGTTTGATCGAGGGCGCCAATGGGAGTGAGGCTTTCCATTCTTTCTATGGTTAATTTCGCAAGCTATTTCCCATAGTCTCCGGCTTGCTGCAGGATCGAGTCGGTATCAGCCGCCATGGCCGAAATCGTTTTGGCAATGCCAGCTGGATTGTTTAGAAGGCTCTTATCCAAATAAGCCGTTGTCAATTCATCCGCCATGTTGGTCTCGAGCTCATTAAAGCTGGTAATCAACGGATAAACATAGAAACCCTGCTCGGGTGGGTTCACGAACACGTTGTACTGGGGGATGCTTGCGACCAGAGCACTATAATCGCCTTTGCGAGGAGAAATCCAACCCGAGTCCTTAATCTGAAGCAGTGTGTTATCTTGAGTGGTTAAGAGCTGAGCATACGCCCAAGCCACATCTGGGTTCTTGGAGCAATGCGCGACATATACGCCAGCGGGCTGTGATAGTGTGTCAAATTTAACATCGCGAGGCATGGCTGCTGTACCATAGTTGAGTTTAGGAGCCTTGGTGGCGATTTCACCGACCACCCAGGATTCGCGCAACAACATGGCAGTTTGTCCGGCTTCAAAGGCTGTTGAATCGCTTGGGACCTTTTGGTCAACGACGTGGTATTTGTACACGGAGTCGATGTAGTATGTGAGCGCCTTTTGGCCGGCAGCATTGTCGTAGCCATTGTGCCATTTTGTGCCATCTGCGCTGGGAACAATGATATCCCCGCCCATATTATGCAGGAAGAACCAGAACTTCTCCGCAATGCCGCTTCCCTGGCCTGATAATCGCATGCTCATTCCACTGACAGTGATGTTGCCGGCAGAATCGTATTTTGTTAACTTCTGGGCATCTGCCATCATCTCATCGAAAGTCGTAGGCGGTTTGTTGGGATCCAATCCGGCGGCCGTGAACATATCCTTGTTGTAGAAAAGCTGAGCATCGCTCCCTTCCAGCATCGGGATGCCGTAGGTCTTGCCACCGTAAGTGAAATAGCTTACGACGAATGGCGAGTATACACCAGACTTAACCAGAGCATCCACCGCTGGCGGATTGGGGTCAATCAATTGGTCTGCGACCAGGATCGGGGCAATGTTCGGTTCGATATCGAAGACATCCGGTCCTGTGCAGGTTGGTAAGGCGGCCTGTACCTTCGTCTCAAATTCACGCAGCGTGGTGCTCAGGAACTGAAACGATACATTTGGATGAATTTTGGTGAATTGAGCAGCTACGTCCCGGTAGAATGGTTCCAGTTCTGGATAACCGGTCCACACAGTTAGGGTTACCGGGCTGGTTGTGAGTGCCTGCGTGGCAGGTGCCTGCGTGGCAGGTGCCACCGTGGCAGGTGCCGCCGTGGCAGGTGCCGGGATGGTCGTTGCTTGGATTTGGATGACTGGTGCCTGGGTGGCTGGTGCGACGGGCGCCTGGGTGGCAGTGGCAGCCGGAGCGCATCCAGTCATTGCAGCAACTACCACAGCGACAAGGATGATCCAGCTAAAGAAATTTCGATTTTTCGACATTCTTTTATCCTCCGATTTAATTTTAGAATATATGATCATATAGCATTCGGTACATTTTTATAACGGCCTAATTAAATTGCTCGTCACCTCCTTCTCGAGTTTTCGGTCCGCCAAGCATGTGAGGCGCAACTCGTTTCTTGAGATTTCAAGGTAAGAAAGATAAGAGATAAATTCAATCATATGAGTTTCATTTTTTACAAACCATAAAAACCATCTGCAACATCAAGACGCCAATTGTTGTGCACCTTCGACCAATTTTTGAAATGCCTTGATGTTCTGGTCCATCACATCGAAACTAGGGATGGAAAAATCGTTTAGTTGATGACCAGGTGGGATGGCTGCCTGCAGCTACACCGGCTTGTCGACTCCTATGGAAAATCCTGCCACTGGAGAAAACAACCAAAAAGTGGCATTTAATAGACGATCAGGGATGCAGATTCGGCTCATTGGGGGATGAAAGAAGCAATTTATTGTTGGATTTTTTATTGTGGGACTGTTGAACAATCCCACAATACGAGAGAATTATATATAAATAGTAATCTATTGTCAAGGGACGCGAGTCAGTACGACACGAGTCAGAGCTGCATATCATATCAATCTCTGGATGACAATTGCCTTCCACTTTGAGGAATGAACTGTCGAACTGCCTCAAGAAAAGAGTTCCTAACGGAGATTGCGCATGAATGCACAACTTTCGAAGAATTGGGATGTGCTGGCCCATCCTTTCAGCCGTTGCCAACGTTTGATGCAGGACAGGGCGTCTCTACGATGGGATTACCGTTGAATACGGGCCGAACTGCCCTTGGCAAAGGCCTGTACCTGCTCCACCGTCGCCATGGAGGTGTCACCCGGGAAGGTCGTCAGCAGCGCGCCGTGCGCCCAGCCCAGGTTCACTGCCTCCTGCTCCTGCTCGCCGTTCAGCAGGCCGTAGAAAAAGCCTGACGCAAACCCATCCCCACCCCCGACGCGGTCGTAAATGTCCAGCTCGCAGGTCGGAGAGACGTAGGTCTTGCCGTCGATCCAGGCTACCGCGCCCCAGGAATGCCGGTTGGTCGAGTGAACATCCCGCAAAGTTGTGGCCACCCCCCTGACCTGTGGGAACTTGCCCACCACCTTATCGATCATACCAAAGAAGGCGCTCGGATCGAGTTTTGACCGGGAGCCTGCTTCCGGTCCCGGAACCCCGAGTCCAAGCTGGAGGTCTTCTTCGTTGCCGACCAGCACATCCACGTTTTCTACGATGCGGCGGATAACCGATTGGGCGCGTTCCTGTCCACCCCAGATGTTCCACAGTTTGGCACGGTAGTTCAAGTCGAAGGATATCACTGCCCCGGCGGCCTTGGCAGCTTTCATCCCTTCGATGATTAATTCACCCGTCGTTTCCGACAATGCCGCAAAAATGCCACCGCTATGGAACCAGCGCACGCCACCAGCTAAGAGGACATTCCAGTCGAAGTCACCTGGCTTGAGCTGTGCGGCGGCTTCGTTCGAGCGGTTGTAGAATACCACCGGGGCGCGTACACCCTGGCCGCGGTCGCTATAGACGGTGGCCATGTTGGGGCCATTGACACCGTTATGCTTGAACTGCTTATAGAAAGGCTTGACACCCATCGCCCGCACCCGCTCGGCGATCAGGTCACCGATGGGGTAATCCACCATGGCGGTGACGATTCCGGTCTTCAGGCGAAAGCAGTCCGACAGGTTGGCGGCACAATTGAACTCGCCGCCGCTAACGTGGATCTGGCACTCGGTTGCTTTGCGGAAGGGGACAATGCCCGGGTCAAGCCGGTGCACCAGCGCGCCGAGGGAGAGGAAGTCCAGCGCACCGTTGGGAAGGATATTGAGGCCGTAATTCATAGTTACTCCATTTCGTATCGTGTTATTGCTTCAGACTGATGGCCGAGTGGCTCCGTGGTGGTCTGGGCGTGTCGAGACTCAATCCGAAGCAATCCCCTCACAATCCATGAGATTGCTCCACTCGCTCTTATTTAACTTTATCGCAACGACATGCTAAGCAGTCCACTCCGTATGGAAGGGACCCGCGCGGTCGATGCGCCGGTAGGTATGTGCCCCAAAATAATCCCTCTGCGCCTGGGTCAGGTTGGCGGGCAGGCGCGCGCTGCGGTAGGCATCATAATACGCCAACGCCGAACTGAAGGCCAGCGCCGGGATACCGCTCTCGGCTGCCAACGCCACCATCTTGCGCAGGGCAGACTGGCGGGTGTTCATTGCCTGTGAAAATTCGGGATCCATCATCAAATTGGCCAGATCGGGGGTGCGTTCGAAAGCCTGGCGGATATCATTCAGGAAGCGGGCGCGGATGATGCAGCCGCCACGCCAGATGCGGGCGATCTCGCCGTAGTTCAGGTTATATCCGTATTCTTTGTCCGCCAGTCGCATCAGGCCGAAGCCCTGGGCGTAGGAACAGATCTTGGCGGCGTACAGAGCCTCCCCCACCCAGCCTATGACCATCTCCGGGTCGGCGAAGATGCCGGGTTCGGGTCCGATCAGCACCTTCGATGCGGCGATACGCTCGTCCTTATAGGCCGAGAGGATGCGGCTCTCCACTGCGGCGTTAATGGTTGGGATGGGGGCGCCCAGGTCAAGGGCATTCTGCGAGGCCCACTTGCCGGTGCCCTTCTGCTGGGCTTCATCCAGGATCAAGTCTACGATGGCATGGCCAGTTACCGTATCTGTTCGTGTGAAGATGTCGGCGGTAATCTCGATCAGGTACGACTCGAGCTCGCCGCGGTTCCAGTCGCTGAATACCTCGTGCAGGCGGGTATTGTCCAGCCCCAGGCCGCGGTGCAGGATATCGTAGGCTTCAGCGATGAGCTGCATGTCGCCGTACTCGATGCCGTTGTGAACCATCTTGACGTAGTGGCCAGCACCGCGCAGCCCCATGTAGGCCACGCACGGCTCATCCCCGACCCGGGCGCTGATGGCCTCGAAAATGGGTTTGACCAACTGCCAGGCTTCGGGCTGGCCGCCGGGCATGATGGCCGGACCCCACAGTGCCCCATATTCACCACCACTTACACCGGTGCCGATGTAGATGATACCTTTGGCTTCCAGTTCCTTTGAGCGGCGCTCAGTGTCCAGGAAGAAGGTATTGCCGCCGTCAATCAGCAGATCGCCCGGCTCAAGCCCGTCGTGCAGGCTGGCGATGGCAACATCGACCGGTTTCCCGGCCGGGACCATCATCATGATGCGGCGCGGTAGTTCCAGCGCGGCTAGGAACTCGTCCAGGGTGGCGCAGGCGACCAGGTTCTTGCCGGGATATTTCGTGCCGAAGGCGTTCACCTTTTCGACATCCAGGTCATAACCGGCCACGCGGAAACCGTGACGCTCCATGTTGAGCGCCAGCATGTGACCCATGACGCCCAGTCCCATGAATCCAAAGTTTGCTTTTTGCATTAAGTCTCTCCAAAAGGACTGACGATATCAGGTTTTTAATCTGTATAAGATCTCACCAGCTCTGGGAACGTAGAGAATGCCTTCATCCTCACGGTCTTTCCATTCATCCACGTTCACCTTTGCAGGATCGAGGTATCCCAAGTTCAAACGGGCGCAGTCTTCGGCAGAAATCTTGCTTGCCAGGATGACGCGCACGTTTGGTTTTTCGATGCTTCCGTCCATCACGCCCGAGCCGCGCAAATGGGTGCTGTGCGCCAGCGCACCCAGCGGGACGTGCTTGAAGCGCTCCCAATCCTGCAAAAAATAGGGCAGGATGTGATATCCAATCTCGTATATATATTTGCCATGCACGTGACTGACCACATCCAGGTGCGGGGCATAGATGATTACTTCACCGCCGATGGCGACCGCCGGCTCCAGCTTGTACATGGCTTTGGCGGCTGTCCACAGCTCGTCGTACATGGCCGGAGCGCAGGACAGCACGCGTTGATAGGGCTTATCGACCCAGGCGATGTGAAGCTGGGCCGACAGGTCGGCGGCCGCGCTCCAGGCCTTAATCAGGTCCCCGATGAACAGACCTGCCAGGCCATGTTCCACTACCACCAGACCGATAAGCGTAACCGGCGTCGCCAGGTGCGCGGCAGCTTTATGGATCATGGCACGCACCGGGGTATCCTTGATTCCGATCGTGCCTATCACCCCCGAGAGCGCACCCAGCCAGTGGGTGGCGTTGATCATCTCCGGGCCGGAAATGCCCGGGAACAGGTACTTTGCCCCGCCTGAAAAGCCGGCCACTTCATGCGGGAAGGTCGGACCGAGAATGAGGATGGCATCGTACTCCAGCGCGGCTTTGTTGATGCGGATTTCCACATGCTCTGGCAAAGACGAGTGCCAGCAATTCCCGGCAACGGCCTTGATCTCATCCGCTTCCATGGCACCGATGGTCGTCAGCGCGGTCGGATCGTCCCAGGCATGGTTCAATATTTTGACCTGGTAGGGGGGGGGCTGAGACCTACCCCCTACAAGTAGGGAGAGGCGTTCTTCTGCTTTAATTCCAACCAGTTTATTCAGGTTATCCTCGTTCAGCGGCGGATGCGTGCCAAGGGCAACCATAAAATCAAGTCGTTTTGCATCGTGCAGGATTTTAACAAGAGTACGAAAGAGAAACGGCAGCGGCAGGGAACGCGTGTGGTCGGGGATCAATACCAATACATTCTGTCCGGTGAACTTTCCGACGAGACCTTTTTCAAGTGTCCCGCGGATTGTTTCGGGAGAGAGCAGCCCGGAGGCAGCGATTGCTTGAGCAGATAGGATGTCCATAGTGGATCGTCAAACTCCGCTGAAGGCGGCAAACCCACCGTCAATCGGCACAACTACTCCGGTGACCAGGGCCGAAGCAGGGGAGAGCAGCCATTGCACGGTCCCAAATAGATCCTCGGGGACCTGAAAGCGGCCCATCGGGGTATGGTCGATGATCGCCTGGCCGCGCGGAGTGAGTGAGCCATCCTCGTTAAGCAACAGGCGGCGGTTCTGCTCACCGACCAAAAACCCGGGCGCAATGGCGTTGACGCGAATATCCGGGGAATAATTTTGGGCCATGTGGACTGCCAGCCATTGGGTGAAGTTGCTCACCGCAGCCTTGGCGGCCGAGTAGGCCGGGATGCGGGTGAGCGGGCGGTAGGAGTTCATGGATGAGAAGTTGAGGATGACGCCGCTCTTTTGGTCCGCCATGATTTTACCGAATACCTGGCTCGGCAGGATGATGCCCATCAGGTTCAGATCAAGAACCCAGCGCAGGGCATCCGCGGACAGGTCAAAAAACGACGTATCAGCACTGGTGGTGGCTTGGGGTTTGTTGCCACCCGCGCCGTTGAGCAGGATGTCCACGCGCCCAAAAGCGGTCAGGGCCTGCTCTGCTGCTGCTTCGATACTGGCCTTATCCAGTACGTTGCAGGCCAGGCCGATGGCTTCGCCGCCGGACGAGCGGAGTTCCGCGGCCAGGTTTTCAGCCGCCCCGGCATTAAGATCCAGAACAGAAACTTTCACGCCCTCGGCGGACAGCATCCGGCATAGGGCGGAGCAGAGCACACCCGCACCGCCGGTAACGACGGCAACCTGGCCAGTGAGGTTGAAATTGTTATTGATTTTCTGATTGTTCATGTTTATCCTTCCTTTGGTTGGAACGGAGTCAGGTGCCGCACAAAGTGTTTTTCAAGGTTGGAGGCATAAATCTCCGGGTTGGCGCGCAGAAAATTCATCAGCCGGTCACGAAAACGCCAGGCACCGTCAACTGTCTTCTCGGTCAACACCGAGCCGAAGGTGACGTGCAGGATCTCGCGCGTGTCGAACTGCTCGAGCAGGCCTGACCAATCGCGGACGGCCTCCGGCAAGGGGGCGCGTCCCAGTTGCGCCGAAACGTGGTAGCTGGCTTTGTCGGTTTCATAACGTTCCCGGGCAAAGCTGTAGATCTCACATAAGAAAGCCGGGGTGATGTCACCTATGGTACGCAGGGCCTCCAGGTAGCTGGTGCCGGCGGTCTTCAGGTGAACCAGGCCGTGCGTATGATGCTGGACGATCGGGTAGATACTGAACTTGTCCGAGCCGGAGTGCAAGCTGAGCTTGTAAGATCCAAACTGGCGGGCGATGGCAGCGTGTCCTGCCAGGTCGGCCTCGAAGGTGGCTAAGTCGCCGATGTAATCCACGCCTTTTTCGAAGGCCCCAACAAAGCGCGGCGCCAGACTGACCCACTTGACCCCCAACCGCTTCAGCTCACTGGCAATGTAAAGGTGCTCAGCGTGCGAGGTGGGTTGCTCGGTCTCGTCGACTGAGACTTCCAGTTCGAAGGGCCGCGATCCGGCCACTTGGACAAGGTGGTGATACATTGCGGCAACGTGCCCGATGG
This sequence comes from Anaerolineales bacterium, assembly GCA_050014055.1. Taxonomy (GTDB): domain Bacteria; phylum Chloroflexota; class Anaerolineae; order Anaerolineales; family Villigracilaceae; genus UBA877. Next base: position 16,439 of record JBEKEB010000017.1, read on the forward strand.
CTTGCCCGTATTTGATGGCTGCCTTGAGTAGGATCGCTTCGTCGAAGTGCAGCAAGAAGCCCTCGATGGTGAACGTTCGGTTCAGTAGACCACTCGCATGCGGCTGCAGGTTGGCGGGCAATACAGCGGACAGTTCGCGCAATTCACTCAAGCTGGCAGTCTCGGCCCGGTTATCCACATGCGAGCCGGGATCGATGGTGAAGAAGGTGAAACCAGCCGCAAAGCAGGCATTGATATCTTCGGGAGTTTTGAGGTGGTCAGCGTCCGCGCCGACGCCCTCCCGCCAGCCTTCCTGAAATATGCCCCAGGTCGCATCGTCCAGCACCTGCTGGGGGCTACGGCCGGTCCGAGTCATCTCACGCATCGATTGTTGGGCGAAGATTGGAGCGATTCTTCCCCCGGTAGCGCGTACAGCGCGCACATGGCCAGGGGTGGCCAGCCCAATCCGGTCACCCATGCCGGCCGAGGTACGCAATCCCAGCAGGCATGGCTGCAACCATGCCAGGTGTTCGCGCAGTGCGGCGGCATTATGCGGGCTGAGCACTCCGAGTAGCAGAGTCTGTCCGCTTAGTTCGGAGCGTTCGCCCTCGAAGTCATTCTGGGCGGGTGATTCTGGAGATGCCAGCACGGCCAGCCGCGCACCCCCGGTACTTTGCGCCAATCCATATTCCAAGCAGTTTTGCGTGACTAGCGAAAGGGGGGAGAAGGTGAGATTAGCCGAGGTCAGATGGAAGTTATTATTGGTCATGCTGTTTTTTCTAAATAATAAGTCGGCTGTCAGAATTCAAATCGTATTGATGAATGCACTGATTTAGAATCAGGAAAAACAATCCTGGATATCGCATTTCTATTAACCATACTTCCCATACTCCTCTAAAGCGTTCAGCATAGCCAGGTAGTTCTGGGGAGGAGTACCAAACTGGACTGAGTTGGAGCTTGTGAGTACATAGCGACCGCCCTGGCTAGCCTCCAGGATTTGTTCCCTCACTAAATCTCTGATTTCTGATGGCTGGTCGTTAATCAAGTGCTCCCCTTCCATTGCTCCGAACAGGACCAGACGCGAGCCATAGCGTTGCTTCAGCGCTTGAAGTGACACCCCGGCGCTTGGCTGAATGCCGTGCAATCCATCAATACCAGCATCTACCAACATATCCAGGATTGGCCAGATGTTCCCGTCAGTATGTTTGATAACATAGGCTCCGGCTTTATGGATTGCATCAATTTGCTTTTTTAATAATGGGAAGACGATCTCGCGAAAACTGGTGGGTGAAATCCAGGGACCTTTCTGGTGGCAGTAATCGGTATCCATAACAATCGCGTCTACACCAGCATTTACTAACTCCAGAGAAACCTGGGTGCTCCGTTCAGTAGTTGCTGCAAGCAGCCGTTGGATAAAAACCTTATCATCCATCAATCGTATCGAAAAATCCACCATATTCATCATCAAACCGCCGTAAGCCTCGGGAAAGGTGCCATCCACCGGAGCTCCGCCTATGAATGGCTCCGCATCCCGCAGCTCGATCGACGTGCGTCCAATAATAAAATGACTCTTGCCCAGTGTCTCCACGATATATCGGACAAGTTCCAATTGGGACTCGTTTGGGGTAAAAGGTTTTTGCAAGGTCTCGATAGCCGCATCGTCAATTTGGGGCATGTCCACACACAGGATATCTTCCGTGATTTCTGAATATTTCCATGTACGGCCAAATGAATCTTTCCAAATTGACTTATCGATTATTTCAACAGGCGCATAGCGATTACCAGCAGCGTAAGTAAAAAAAACCGGTACGAAATCCCACTTCAATTTTCTAACCAACGCGACCAGATCCTGCTTCTGACTTTCCACCACCTCATCGCGTTTGCCAGCCCACAGCGCTTCTTTTTCGTGATGCTTTGCCCGGTAATATGTTCGGTGACCAAGAACAGCTTCTGTGATTGGATAATCTATTCCTATCTCTCCGGTGGGTATCTGATCAGGGAGATTGCCATTAAACACTGCCAGCATGCGCTCTTTTGAATTCATAACAATATCCTTATTTCTAATCGCCATACCATATTTTGATCACTCAATTTCGAGCTAAGGGGCAGTAATTGTTCCAAAATCCGCCTCTTATCACAAACCCAGCACCCGAAAACCTGAATCTGCGTCAAGGTAAAGATGAGCGTGGGCGGTCTGGCGAAGGATGGATGATGGGCAACTTGGATCAATCGATCCGGTCAAGGTTTGGTAAACGATCTCGGCCTTGCGAGCCTCGGGCACAATCGCCAGCACCCGCTGCGCGGCCAGCAGCGCCGGAATTGTCAAAGTAATGGCAGTCTTGGGTACTTTGTCAACAGATTTGAAGTGCCCTTCCCCAACTTGTTGGCGCTTGCACGGTTCGGTCAACTGCACGACCTTGACCCAGCGCGGGTCATCAAAGCGGGCCAATGGCGGGTCATTGAATGCCAGGTGACCATTCTCGCCTATTCCCAAGGCGCATAAATCAGCCAAGTTCTCTCGCAGCAGCTTTTCATACTCGTTGCAAGCCTCTTCAATGTCTTTCGCCCCTCCTGGAACTGCGAAAAAATCCCGCGGCTTAACGATATCAATAATGTGTTTATGCAGGAATTTAGAGAAGCTGGCCGCATGATTGGGATCAATCCCCACATATTCATCCATGTGGAAAATATTCACCTTTGTCCAATCAATTCCACCCGATTGACTGAGAGCGTCCAGGAAAGTAAGTTGTGAGTTTCCCGTGGCAATAATAATATTAGCATACCCCTGGACCTGGATGGCTTTCTGAATCACATCTTTAGCTTCTTCGGCGGCAGCCAAGCCCATGTCTTTATTGGTCTGATAAATACTGATCGACAGATCGTTCTTCTTCATTTCAATAATTGGTTTCATCATATCCTTTTTTATTAATAATGCATCTGACCATGTGGGAATACTCCGTTCATTCCCTATGGGGCTGACCTTGAACCAGTTGGAATAAGCAACAGTTAAGGGAAAAGCTTCTCTCAAGGAGATTGGTGCCCATGAGCCAACCCAACGATGCAGAGTTAATAATTATCCGGCGTTTAGTATGCAAAGTATCTGGATCCGCGCCCTGAATTCGCAAAATAGTTTTTAGCCTGCGGGTTATTACCACTCAGGCTTGAATGTCATTTACTGGCGAGCAGGGACATCGTGACCGCAACAGCGCGGCTGGCGTCCGATGCATAGCCATCCGCCCCAATGGAATCGGCATAAGCCTGGGTGACCGGTGCGCCGCCGATGATGATTTTGACCTTTTCACGTTTCCCGGCCACCTGGAGAGAATTGATGACAGTTTTCATGCCGGGCATGGTGGTGGTCAGCAGCGCCGAGAGGGCAATTACATCCACATCATCAGCAACTGTGACGAACTTCTCGAACTGGACATCGGTGCCCAGGTCGAGGATTTCGAAACCGGCTCCTTCCAGCATCATCGCCACCAGGTTCTTCCCGATATCGTGTAAATCACCCTTGATCGTGCCAATGGCGACTTTACCGGCTGATTGAACGTTTGCCTCTTTCAAGTGCGGTTTGAGCACATTCAGTCCGGTTTGCATGGCACGTGCCGAGATAAGCATTTCCGGCACGTAGAATTCACCGGCCTCGAATAGACGGCCTACTTCGGCCATCGCGGCAATCATCCCTTCGTCCAGGATCTTTTTCGGCGGAATGCCACTTTCGAGGGCGGCTTGTATTTTTATACCCATTTCTGATTGTTGACCGTCGAGAATATTCTGGTAGATTTCCTTGAGAATCGGGTCCATAGCGAAATTCCTTTCGTATAAAAGGTATCTGGGACTTCCAATGTTTATCTGACTGCTCTTTTACAATACTGGCTCGGGTTTCAGCGTTTTCATAAGGGAGATTATTCATTTGCAAAGACCATAAAAACCATTAACAACCTCAAGACGCTAATTGTTCTGCACCTTCTACTACCTTGTGAAATGCCTCGATGTACTGATCTAGTACGTCGCGACAGGGTAGTGTAAAAGTCGGTAAACTGATCAAGTTAGGATGGATGCTTACGGCGACCGGGAAGTCACTGTCTTGGTACTTGATCTCTCGTATTGGCGCGTAAGGCCATTTATAACCCGTAACCTGCTCATAATGCCTTGCACCCTGATATAACATTTGGCGGTGTAGCAACCTATAGCGTTCGGAATTCGCATCCACGCCCTCGGCCTGAAGTGCCTGAACGATCCGGCTTGTGGGTAGGTTGTTAAGAAATTCCGGATGGTAAGTGACTCGATATCCATAGTAGGCGCCACGAGTACAATCCGGCGCAATGGAAAATGGTTCAATTGCACGCAAGCCACGCAAGCCATCTGAAAGATAATCCAGGTTTGTTCTGCGCATTTCAATCCATTCGTCCAGGTGTTTGAACTGGAGGTTCGCAATTGTTGCCGCTAAAGGATGCACCCGGTATTTTGGCCCCAGGCCGGTATAGGAGTAGTCGCTATACTTTCCAGTGATTTGATCCTTTTCAATCCGTCCGCCATAATGGGAAAGCACCAACATGCGTTCGAAATATTCAGGGTTATTGGTAATCGCTATCCCAGCCTCGCCGCCAACGATCATCTTACTGGCTTGAAGGCTGTAACATCCAATATCCCCGATGGTGCCGACTTTGCGTCCTTTATAAGTGGCCCCGTGCGCATGGGCTGCATCCTCGATGACCTTGAGGTTATGCTTCCTGGCAATCTCCATGATTGCATCCATATCCGCAGGATAACCCCATATGTGGACCACACCGATTGCTTTGGTTGCAGGTGTTATTCTACTTTCCATGTCGGTTGGATCGATACAAAGCGATCCGGCTTCGATATCGCAAAAGACAGGGGTCGCGTTGCAGGAAAGGACTGCATTCGCTGTGGATGGCCAGGTATAAGTGGGCACAAGTACTTCGTCTCCCGGGCCGACACCAACAGCGAAAAAGGCGGCGTGCAGGGCAGATGTGCCATTGTTCTGAACCAGAGCGTAATCCACGCCATGATAATGGGCAAAGTTATTCTCAAACTCATCCAGGATGCCGCTGCCATCTGCAATGGAAAGCTCGCCATTCAACATGAGCTGAACGGCTGCATTGACCTCATCCTCGCCAATGATCGGCCAGCGTTCTTTATACTCTTTCTGGACTGCTTTTTTCCCGCCCAACAGGGCCAATTTATCTTGTACTGACATATGCTGCTCCTTCGTTCTTTATCTTTCGTTTATTCTTTTGCTCCAACCTGGTGGCCTTTGGAGGTGTGAGAAATTGCCAGCGGCTGCCAGGTGATGTTGTTTATTCTGTGGACAGCAGAGGCAAAGCAATAGGTGTGTTCTTCTGAGATGACCGATAGATGGCTTTTATCAACTCAATGCTAAGCCGTCCGTCTTGTCCGGTTATCGCGGGAGGTCGTTTCTCCTTGATAGCCTTTACAAAATCTTTGAATTGGGCGATATGTGCAGTGGGTAAAATATCCATCGGACGTGCTGCTCCATTGCTTGCTTCTGATGAATCTGTGTGATCTTTATCTACATCCAGGAAATGCCATTCCAATCGGCCTTGACCTTTATGATAGATCGCGCTGCCCTGCGTTCCGTAGAACTCAAGGCGCTCTGGGTATCCGGGAATCGAGATTGTTGTCGCCTGGATGACGCCAAGTTTACCATTTTCATATTCCATGCTCGCAAATGCACAATCTTCGATTTCGATTTTATGGTTTAGAGTGCGTATTTGAGCGGTCACACGAGCAGGCGTGCCCGCCAGCCAAAGCAGCAGATCTACGGCATGGATAGCCTGGTTCATCAGGACTCCGCCCCCTTCTTTAACTAGGATGCCGCGCCAATCCCCGGAGCGATAATATGCATCTGTCCGGTGCCAGAAGGTGTTGGCGCTGACCCATAAAAGCTGGCCTAATTCCCCTGAATCAATGGCGGTTTTTAGCTGGAGCGCCAAAGGTTCAAAGCGACCCTGGAAGACGACTCCTAACGTTACCCCAGCTTTTTCACATGCTGCGATCATTGCATCGCATTCAGCCAAAGAAATAGCCATCGGCTTTTCACACAATACATGCTTACCTGCGGCGGCTGCATCGAGTGTAACCGGAGCATGTAGATAGGGTGGTAGGCAGATGGTGACGGCATCCACATCGCTGCGAGCTAGCAAATCGTGGTAATCGGTATAAGGTGTTCCGCCGAATTTGTCGGCTAGTGCCTGGCCTCGCTCTGGATTGCTATCGGCAACGGCCAACAATTCCGCGCCTTCAATACTATTAATCGCAACGGCATGAATTGGAGCGATATTGCCTGCGCCTATGATCCCAAATCTCAAAGTCATTTTCTCTCCTTCATTCTTTTATGTTGAATCCTCAAGCCTCGACTACAATCTTGGAGTTTTGATTTCGTCATAAACTGCAAGAAGGTTATCCAAAGGTACATCGGATTGAACGCTGTTGGAGGGAGCCAAAACCAAGCCTCCATCCGATCCGCAATCACGTATGCGGGCACGAACTTCTTCCCGAACGTCAAGTTGAGTGCCAAATGGCAGGGTATGTTGCGAAGATAAAGTCGAGTGCATGGTGAACTGAGCACCATATTGGCGTTTGATGGCATTAACATCCATGCATTCCGGTTGCATAGGGTTCACGATGTCAAAGCCAATCTCGATCAGGTCTGGAAGAACTGCTTGCATGGCGCCGTCACTGTGAAAGTAATAATAAATGCCCGGACGGCGGGTAGCCGCAATGACCTGGGCAAGCCGCGGCTTAATTTCAGCGCGCCACCAGCGAGGCGAGATTAGCATGCTTTGTTCACTCGCGACATCTCCGACCAGTTGGACAATGTCTACACCAGCCTTGATCAGTCTGGTAACCTCAGAAATTTTAACTTCGGTAATTATGTCAAGAAGCCGGGAGACAAAATCTGGGTTGAGATGCGTATCCATCAGAAATGCATCAAAACCACGCAGCTCCCACGCATCTCTAAAGATATTCCCGGTCTCGATCTCAATCATATATTTATCCTTGAACTTTTGCACCTGTCTGCGGATGTGATCGTAGCGTTCTGGGAGATCCAGGTCGGGAAAGGTATATGCTTCAGGACGATCGGCGTCGCTCAGAGGATGATGTGTAAAGCGGAAATATTCTCCCGTACTGCCAACCATACGGCGAATACCCCGATCGTCTTCAAATTCACCATTCGGCAGGATGTGAACTAAATTCTTCAAGCCAACGCCTACGCCTTCGGCAGGTACGGGCGCTGGTACAGCCTTTGCTGCAAATTCGTTGGAAGGCTCCAAGACAGCTTGTCTGAAATCAATACCCAGAGCGATAAGGACTTCTTCATCATCATTGATCTTGAAATGAGCACGCAAAGCCTGCCATACTTTCGGGGAAAAAGATCCATCAGCGGGAGGTCGATCAGCCGGGGTGTGCGCTATGGTTTTTCGAATCCGATCGCACGAATTCATCATTTCCTCCGCAGTTTATTTTGGATTAAAAGGATTTGTATAATTAAACAACTTTGCAGCATTCAGACCCAGGATGTTGCGTTTGTCCTCAGTGCTGATTTTGGCATAAGCCACCCGCCCCAGCTCGGCGGTTTGAGCAAGAAAGCATGCGTCCGATCCAAATAGCACGCGCTCGCTGGTCACACCGGCAACCAGGAATTCCACCATCCCCATTGCCTGAAAAGAACCGCAGGTTTCCAGGTAAATATTTGGGTGGCTTTGGGCAACGGCGACCGCAGCACGATAGCCCGGTAGCAGCCCACCGGCGTGTCCCAACAAAATGTTTACTTCGGGATACGCCTCGGCCAGACTCGCGAACATCGCCGGACCGCACAATGAGTTTTCTTCACCTGCGCCCCATGTGTGTACTAACACGGGTACCCGGTGCCGGGCAGCCACTTCAAAAGCGACGCGATAACCTGGGCCGGTGATCGGGTATTCGTGATAACTTGGGTGCAGTTTAATTGCGCGCATCCAGGGGTGATTCGTTAGCCAGTATTCCAATTCTTGCTCAACTTCATCGATTGGATAATTGGGATTGGCAGTGACATATCCCAGGAAACGTCCAGGAAAAGCATCCGCGGCGTCCGCGACCGCCTGGTTGCCGGCTTTATAATCCGGGCCAATGCTCAACATTCCACTGATAGCAATAGCTTTGATACCACATCGGTTCATCCCGTCTACAATGCTGGCTGCATCTGTGCGGGGAATATAGAATTGCAACCAGTCGCCCAGATGGCCATGTGCATCAATGATTAATTCTTCCTGCGGCAATCCCTGCCGGGCACGCGCCAGGATGGGTTCATCTTTGAAGCGGTTAATGAGGATAGGTGCCAGGTGATTCAAGCTCTTCATCTTCCTTCGGTTGGGTATACTTAATTACTAGAAATTAGGTCCGGCCAGCCCAGCAACCGGCGAAGGTTGTCGCCTGCAATCAATTGCTTGTCTTCGTCCTTTATATCGGCATACTGCAGGTAGCACAGCGCCGGTCCGGCTGAAAAGATCGGCATCCGGCTTCCGAAAAGAAAGCGCTCCGGCCCGAATCGCTCGACCAATGCTTCCAGCCCGAACTGGACGATTGTCCAGGACAGATCGATATGCAAATTGGGCAGTTCTTCCAGCAAAGGATAAAGATGGCGGAGCTCCTCATAACGGACTTCGGTGACGACAATTGGCAGAGTGGGGAAAGCTTTTCCCAAAGTATGGATATTGTCCCAGCTGACCTGGTTGAAGCTGGCGAACATAGGAACACGCCAGGCTGCCAGTTCGCTGATTAATGGTTTCGATGACCATTCGCTCAAGCTCCAGTTATGAAAGGCACTGGATGGAAAGATGCGTACAGCTTTTACGCCTTTCGCCACCAGCATAGATATCAGTTGGGCAGGCGGGGGAAATTCACCTGTGTGATGAGGCATGACAACCCAACAGGGCGTCAACTGTGTCTGACCGGCAATTTCTTGAATTAACCGGGAATTGCCTTTAGCAGGGCTGTATTCCCGTGCCCAAGCATGATATACCAGTGCTTGATTAATACCTACATAATCCATTTCCGCTATCAACTCGCCGGGTGTGAATATTGATCCTGGCTGCGGGACTGCAAATCGGCCTATCGAACAATTGCAATCAAAGAAATTTAGCGTCATCGATTATTCTTAGGGAACTATCTCTGGCTTGATGCGGGTTCACTTATTCTGGACGTTTCCCGGAAAACTTTTCGCGGCTGAATCTTGATCCAGTAAAAGCCGTGCTTGAGGTGCTTTCCGTAATATGGACGCCGGACAAGATGGAACAATAGGACCATGGAGGCTGCGATATACTGCATCTGCCTTGCGAGCTTCGGGTACAATCACAAGAATCTTCTGAGCAGCCAATAACGCCGGGATAGTCAAGGTAATCGCGTGTCTAGGAACCAGGTCCATACTGGGAAAGTGACCTTCGTTGACTTGCTGCATGCGCGAGACATCATCAATCTGTACAGCTTTTACCCATACAGGGTCATCAAAATCTGCATATGGCGGATCATTGAAGGCAATATGGCCGTTCTCCCCAATCCCCATTGCACAGACATCGGCCGAGTTGGAATGTAACAATTTCTCGTAGTCTTTGCATATCGCATCCAGGTCTTTCCCCATGCTCGGGATCGTAAAAAATGTTCTGGGGTGGATAAAATCCATGAAGTTCCGGCGCAGGAACTGGGAAAAACTGGCCGAATTGCCTGGTTCGAGCCCAATGTATTCATCCATGTGAAAAAAATTTACTTTCGGCCAGTCAATATCGGTTTCTGCTCTGAGTCCTTCCAGGAAAGTGAGTTGAGAATTCGCTGCAGCCAGGATTACATTGGCAACACCCTTTTCATGGAGCGCCTGGGCAATGGCTTCGCTTGCCAGATGTGCGGCAACCAAGCCCATTTCCTGATTCGATTTATAGATGCTTACCTGGAGATCATCAAACTTGACATCAAGAACTGGTTGAGGAATCATTGACAATCCTTCTGGCGGGGAGTATGGGATTTCATCACTGGTTTACAGGTTCAAGGAGCTGCCGTAGCGCTCCAAAATGCGCTTACATTCCAAAAATTTTTGCTCTAATTGCGGCATTTTTTCGATATCAGTGGCATAAAATCCGTCAAATCCCTGTCGCTTGAGCGCCAGGAAAACCTCTTCCCAATCAATATTCCCTTCTCCCGGCAACAGATGATTGTTGGTGCGTCCATCGTTATCTGCAACGTGGACATAGCGAATTCGTTTGCCTAATTTCTCCACACTGAGAGGTAAATGTTCTTTCTGGGCATGCAAATGAGCGGTATCGAATATCGCACCAAGGTTATCGTCATCAACTGCATCCATCAATCGCAATAGAGCATCAGTGTTCGAGGTTACTTCTCCAACACGTGGTTCGATCAGGAATTCGAGGTGGTTGGCTTTCGCAATTTGATTGGCCTGCTTGATGGTCACCACATAACGCTCCCAAAACTCTGGCCAACGGAATCCTTCTGGGATATGAATCCTGTACACTTGCCCAAAGCTGATCTCTTCGGTCATAGTCGCCCCGGTTTTTAGATCCACAGGCGGAAAATAGCTGTCGATCCAGATTCGGGGAGTTCCTAGGTAGACGGCTGTTTTAGCGCCTTGTTCAAATAGTTCCATGGCGCGTTTGGCAACTCTAGGATCGGAGGAGATCATTTCCGGCAACACAATGGCAAAATTAGCCAATTCAACTTTAGCGGTTTGAAGGGCTAGTTTGATCTGGGTGCGATGATCGATTACCGTTTGTAAATTGTCGAAACCTACCCCCTCCAGCTCAATGTAATCAAACCCCAATTCGCCCACTTCTTGTATAGCTTGTAACATATGCTCGATGCTTGGGGGAAAACCATATTTGTCGATTGCATACATCCAACAGCAGACGATTTTCATTTTATTAACCTCGCTTCTATACGAAAAAATGTGTCGGAATGAAATTCAAGTTGGCTTCAACCCGGCTGGTCAGAAGACTTCTCTCTCGTAAACTTGAGCGACCGCAATAATTCGGGTTGGTCTAACAAGTCCTTCTTGATGGTCTCCTCTGCCTTGTGTTCATCACCAGACAAAATCGCATCAATGATGCTCTTATGATTTATCGCATTTGTGATCATTTCCTCTTCGGTGTGAATCTCGGAAACAAACATCAGTTGAATCCAAGCGCCTATCTTAAGCCAAGCTTCGCACAACAATCCATGTTCTGACATTTCTACAATCGTTTGATGAAGCATAAAATCCCAATGCGAAAAAGAAGACTGATTGTTTGCTTGGGCTGCCTCGAATAGATTCTCCCATATCTTTTGGAGCCTGTCGATTTTTTCCGGAGTGAGTTTTTGAGATAACAAGCGAGCAGCAAAACCTTCCAGTTCCGCTCGTAGGGTAAGAATTTCACCCGCCTTTCCGGGCGATAATATGCGTACTCTTGAAGAGTAGTTGGGTAATTTTTCCAATAAGCCTTCTCCGATCAAGATGCGAATCGCCTCGCGCAAGGTGTTTCGCGAGACACCCATCTTTTCCGCCAATTGCACCTCATTGACGTTTTCGCCGGGTTTGAATGTGCCATTAGCGATGGATTGTCGAAAGCGCTCTACGATGATGTTAACCAGCGAAACAGGTTCAACTTTATTATCCAGTGGAACTTGTGTCTGTTGGGTCACGATAGAATTATCCCTTGGGGCCATTTTCTTATCCTCTACAAAGCACTCAAATCTGAGAAACACCTTATCCGGGCCTGGTCTATACCAATGAGAGAAACCGCCTCTGGAAAAGGTAGCCTAACAGCAGCCTTTAAGATATTGTCTGGGAAGTTAAATTGACTCATCGGGTATGACAGCGGAAATTTATTGGTATACTACCACATTGTGGAATTGTTCAACATTCCCACAATGTGGAGGTATTATATATAGATAGAATTCCATTGTCAAGCAGCAGTTCTCAAGCTTTTTTAATATAAAAAAAGGGGTTCTATCGGGGGGCGATAAGTGTATGTTTAAGCTAGAAGGGAGGCTGAGAATAAAAGAATTATGCCGTTACTTGTCTTGATGGTTATTATCCTTTCTCTCAACCTAGACTTTGTCACCCAGCTCGATTCGTTTGTTTCTTGTACAAAGGTTCAAAGTAGAGGTTTCTAATAAAGACACTGCCAAGGATAAAACCACTATTATGCTACTTTCAGCGTAAACCCGCCGTCAACAACTAGAACCTCACCGGTAATAATATTGGATCGAGCTAAAAACAAATATGATTCTGCAATTTCCTCTGGTTGGATAAATCTTTTAATGAGAGTCGCATTAATAAATGAATCTACTAATTCCTGGGGCATTTCTGCAAAATTATGAGTATATACAAAGCCTGGAGCAATCGCGTTCACAAATATATTAGGTGCTAATTCCTTTGCTAAAGTTTTTGTAAAATTAATTAATCCAGCCTTAGCTGCAGAATATGCCATGATGCCTTCTCGGCCAGTGTGCTCTATTCCTCTAACCGAGACAGTATTTATAATGCTGCCCTGTTCTTTCTTGAGCATAATTTTTGCTGCCTCCCTGGAACATAATACTGCTGAAATCAAATTGTTAGCGAATGCTTGCTGCCAAATATCAACAGTTGTTTCTAAGAATGGTTGTCCAAGCGTAACGCCTGCATTATTTATTAGAATATCAACCGTACCAAATTTATCGATTGTTCTATCAAATAAGCGTAATACATCTTGCTCTTTAGAAACATCAGCCTGCACAAAAATTGCCTCCCCTCCCAAATTTGCTATGTGATTTACTACTTCTTGACCGCCAGTAATATTTATATTTGAGTTTATAATCACCTTTGCCCCTGCTTTTGCAAAAAGCAAAGCGGTCGCTTTGCCGATGTTACTTGATGATCCAGTAATAATAGCTACTTTATTCTTTATGTCCATATGTTCTCCTCTTACATTGATTTAGATTATTTAGTTTAGTATTATATTGTATAAAGCAACTCAGAAATCATTGCTGAGTATTTGACATGGTTTGAAGTTTGTTTGTGTGGGGGGATTACCTGTGGTCGTTGGGTTCTGTATCACTCCTAATGTATTGGTATACATTCTACTCTTTTCTTAACTTTTTCTCTGGATTATCTAGTTCTCCATAATTGGAATCCCTGTCGCGGGCAACGCCAGCCGCGGCCGGTCAAAAGGTTGATTCCTCTAAAGGGATGGATATTCTTCAATCTGCCTTTGCCCGCCCGGGCGAGATCGGTATGGCTGCCAAAGGGTTGGAGACCCAGGCCCGCAGAAGGTATCAATATTGTTCACGAGGTGACTAAATGGAAGCACAGCCGATTAATCCGGGCTATTTAAATTGCCTATGTCGTCCAGTAATCATCAAACGGCCAGATTAATTCTTATTTAAAAAAAATATTACTTCGGCACTACCCTGGACTTCCTGAATAATTCTTGCTTAGTAAATTACTTATGTAAATCCCCATTTAGTCAATCCCATATCTTGTTGAGAAACAGTTGTGAAAATGATACACTTAAAAACAAATCACGATTATAATAATCGTGATTTGTTTTTAAGGAAGTCGTTGTGTTCATCAATCGAAAAGTCGAACTCGAACAATTGTCAGGTCTGTACCGCTCGGACCGGGCGGAATTATTTGTCTTGTATGGCCGCCGGCGGGTGGGAAAAACTGAACTGCTGCGCGCCTTCTGCGCCGGGAAAGCGCATATTTTCTTCATTGCCACCCTGAGTACCGACAGTGAGCAGTTGGCCAACTTCTCTCAACAAATCTGGGGATTGGACATGCTGAAACACCGGCAGGCTTTACATTTCCATCCTGGGAAGCTGCCTTCCGTGCCATGGCTGACCTGCCTGGCCGGCCTGTGGTGGTACTGGACGAATTTACCTATCTTATCAGCGGGAACAAGGTAATTCCATCCATTCTTCAAAAAGTCTGGGATGAGCGTTTAAAAAACACACAGGTCATGTTGATCCTGTGTGGATCATATATCGGCATGATGGAGACCGAAATCATGGGATATCAAGCCCCGCTTTACGGCCGGCGCACCGGAAGCACCTTGCTTCAGCCACTCAGTCTCCCCTCCTCCGCCCTGTTCTATCCAAAATATATACCTGAAGAGCAGTTCCTGGCTTGGGCAGTTGTTGGAGGCATGCCCTACTATTTAACCACCTTCACTGACCGGCAAAACCTGTTGTCCAATATTCGCCAGCACATCCTGGACACTCATTCCGGGTCACTCTACAACGAGCCACGCCTGCTTCTCATGGAAGAGCTGCGCGAACCGCGCAACTATTTTTCTCTCCTGCGGGCGATTGCTCAGGGAAATACCCGGCTGAACGAGATCGCTCAGGCCTCGGGGGTCGGGTCCGCGTCCACTGTCTCTCGGTATCTCGACATCCTGCAGCAAATGAGGTTAATCACCCGCCGGGTACCGGCCACCGAAAGCCAGCCCCAGAAAAGCAAACGTGGCTTGTACCTGATCGACGATCATTTTCTGCGCTTCTGGTTCCGTTACGTTCACCCCAACCAGGGTTCTCTTGATCTTGGGTTAGCTGACTCAATCCTGGCCCAGCGCGTGCGCCCAGACCTGGATCACTTCGCCGCGAATGCCTTCGAAGAGGCATCCCGGGAGTTCGTCGCGGCCGGGGCACGCGCAGGAAAATGGTCTTTTTTGCCTGAAAGGATCGGGGGCTGGTGGAGCCGGGAGGCGGAGCTGGATATTCTGGCGATTAACCAGGCCGGGAAGATTGCATTGGTCGGGGAGTGCAAATGGTCGGTCAACCCGGTTGGGACGAACATCCTGGAAGACCTAAAGCGTCGAACAGACACGATGACCCAGGAAAGCGGCATCGAACACATCCAGTACACCCTTTTCTCGCGTAGGGGTTTTACGGATGCGCTGAAAGAGCAAGCGGGATATGAGAAGATCGGGTTATTCACAGTCGAGGATTTGATCCAAAGCAGCGAATAAACAGCTGCATACAACTTGAATTCAAATAGTGAATCACTTAAGTAAATCCCAATTTTGATTAAGTTTGGGACCATTATTTTTTGGACGATATTATTGGTCCTTATCAAGGTTACAACAAGCCTTCTTGTTGGGAATTTAATGCTCACTCGATTCGAATAACCTGCTAACGGAGCAGGCACCAATGACGCGCGCTCAAGAGATTAGATTAGCATAACCAGAACTTATACCCACGCAGTACGATTGCGCTTGAAATAAGCACTTAGGTGGAGCAATGGCTTAAGAGTCAGTTGCTCTACCATTGAGCTAGTCGGCCATGCGGACGGGTATGTGCCGCGGCGCGAGCGGTATTATACCGCAAAGAAAAGAAGTGTCAAATAAAAATACTTAACTGTTATTCAAACTTGAAAAGTGAACTGTTCAAACCTGAAAAGTGAACCGGTATCAGTTGAAAAGTGAACCGATGTTTTTGTCAAAAGAAACGGAGTGATAGAATCGAAATGCCCGGCGGAG
>JBEKEB010000018.1:0-31672 GCA_050014055.1 Anaerolineales bacterium
GTGGGCGGGTGAAACCCGCCCACCACTCCCGTATCCTTGCTCTTTCAATACCCAGAGCGCCAAAATTCTACCGGCTGAGGCTCGTGATTTTGTCAATCAACGCTTCAAGACGTGCATCGCTGCGGATGAAATCGAGGTCCGGGTCAGTGCGGAGCATGGCTATTTGAATTTGGTCTTTCTCCAAGGCTTTCTCCAGGAGCGCGAATGCTTCATCTGTATTGCCGCTGATTGATTCAAAACAAGCCCGGTTATATTCTTTTTCATATTCCATGCTTGGGCGGGCAATATCGATGTGTTTCTGCGCTTCGGCATCATTTCCAACCCTGCGATAATTTGCGGCCAGTGCGCAATGGCCGAGCACGAAATTGGGATTCAGGGCAATACTGTTTTGAAGGGCTTCGATGGCTTTATCGAAATGCATTTGAGAAGCATGCGCGATGCCGAGATGGAAATGATACGTCTCTTTCCTTGGGGAAAGCGCAATTGCCTGTTCGAAAGCGGAGATTGCCTCACTGTGCAGACCGGCAGATTCGCAGGTATTGCCCAGCACATCCCAGGCGCGATCGTTCTTGGGGTTTAATTCCGTTATCCTGCGATATGCAGTAATATCGTTTTCCAGCACGTGCATGTTGATCGCGGCCTGGTCTCCATCTTGATTTCCAGGCAGGTTTGCCGGTAGAGCCGGATTGTCAGAGCTGGCCTCCGGTGTACCGGCAGAAAGCTCCGGCACTTCTGTATCCGCTTCTTCAGACGTATTTTTTTGATCATTTTTAGCAATTGATGGGCCGATTTTATCTTCCGTCTTGATTGTGTTCTCTGATCGTGGTGTCATCTGAACCGTTAAAGCGGTTGAATCCATATTGGCGTCTGGCCGCGCGGAATCATCCATGAAAACCGGCTTGTGATGCGATCGTGTAGAATAAGCCGGCACCGGTTCGCGGCTGCCTGCCGCCGTTCCTGCATCCACTTTACTATACTGGGGGGCTGGTTCTTTAGTGAACACCCAATAAGGGGCCTCAGATTCATTTCCTGCAGTTCTGCCTGACTGGCCGGATAATTTCTCCGGGAGGGTCTGCTCTTCAGGCGCCTGTTCAGTCGTGTTTGTTCCGGGTGCGACCGCCATTTTATCTTCAGATTCTGAAGAGATTGTTTTTGCTATGGTGGATTCTGAATGCTGGAGATCCCCCAGGGAGATTTCCGGCCTAGCGGCTTCGTCCGTATTCTTGGCCTCTTCTTTAGCCTGTTTTGCCTTTGCCAGATTAGCCTCGAAGGTTGGATTGGCCGGTTCGAGTTCAACGGCCTTGCGGTAGGATTCCACCGCATCATCGTACGCACCGGAATGGTAATAAATATTGCCTGCCTCATTCCAGACTTCCGGATTTTTCAGGCTGGCTTCGAACGATTTTTCATATTCTCTAAAAGCATCCTGCTCAAGGGCTTGTTTATCAAATACGTTTCCGAGTTGATAGGCTGCGATGGCATCTTCAAAGCGACCGAGCTTATGGTATACATCCCCCAGCCCATTCCAACTGGTCGCGTCCTTGGGATTGTGTTCTATCCCTTCCCGGAAGGCCGCCAAAGCATCATCGTACCGGTCGAGCATGCAATTTAGATTACCCAGGCTATTCCAGGGAAAAATATGTTCTGGAGCCAGGGATGCAGCACTTTGATAGGACTGGATGGCCTCTACGATTTTACCCAGGTCCGTTTCAACCAGGGCGATGGCGTAATGGCAGAGCGCCTCCAGAAAATTGTCTTGCGGCCTGACAACCGAGTCGAGAGCGGTTTCCAGGAATTGGATTGCCTTTTCGTACTCTTTCTTATGCCAGTGTTTCAGCCCCAGTCTTAACAAACCATCCGCGTGGGCATTGGTTGATGATTTCCCCTTCAGTTGGCTGGCAGGTGAAAAATCGCCAGCCAGCCTGGAATTATTCCGGTCGGTATTTGCCTGGTTGGGCGCGTCCGCGAGAATGCGGCTGCCCAGAATGACTGGAGACTCTTCAAGGTCTCCGGAAGAATCTTCCTCAGCCGGGTAAACCAATCCCTGGTTTTTGAACACCCAGCTGGCGGTCTCTGTCCGGGGGGCTTCAGTTTCGATTATAGGTTGCGAATCGGGCCTTTGCCCGTCCAATTCAGACTCGGCCAGGTTATCCTGGTAGGCGAGATTTTCCGGATCGAGTTCAGCTGCTTTTCGGTAGGAGGCAATGGCATTATCGTAATCTTCGAGCCTGAGGTAGGCTTCTCCCATCTGGTTCCACAACACGGCCTGCGAACCGGCTTCCTCCAGCAGTTCGATCCCGTTCTCAAGCATGGGGATCGCATCCGCATAGCGTCCCTTGCGCATGAATATGTAGGCCAGATTGCTGAAAGACTGGCCGCAACCATGGTTAAGCTCGATCGCCTTCTGGTATGTGCGAACAGCTTCATCATACGCGCCGGTATTGAAATAGATATTTCCCAGTTCGTTCCAAATTTCGAGTTCAGTCATGGATGCCTCGCTTGGGGACATATGTATGATCAAGCCCGACAATTCCCAAGCAGACTGAGCCGTGCCCGGGTAAGTAAGGATACATTTTCTGGATCAAGCTCCATGGCTTTTCGATAAGCCGCTGCGGCCCGGTCGTGTTCGTTTAATTTCCGGTAGGCATCCCCCAGCCGGTTCCAGAGCAGGGCTTTGTCCCTGGCCTCCCCTAAATATTTAAGCCCTTTTTGATACACCGGAACGGCATCTTTGTAACGCCCCTGGCGGATATACAGGGCTGCCAGGTTGTTATATGACCATGCGTAGGATTCATCCAGTTCAATGGCTTTTTCGAAAGCATTAATGGCTTCGTCATATGCCCCGGTGTTTAAATATATACTTCCCAACTCATTCCAGAGATGTGCATTTTCTTCTTCGGCGGCTGGGCCGGACTGGCTGGTCGTCTCAGCCTGTGCATTGGATTCAGCTTCATGGATGGCAGGCATGTCCGGGGCGGATTGGCTGGCGTTCCCAAACGGTGCAGTGGATTCCGCTTCGTTGATTACAGGCATGTCAGGGACGGATTGGCTGTCTGGGAGTGCCGACAATGGTTCGTACCAACTGGCCGAATCTTCCGTGACAGACAGGCTTGGCTCATCTTTGGTAAAGACCGGGTAGGTGGGCTCCAGTTGGTCGAAATGCGTTTCCAGCGTTTCTTCGTTCTCATCCAAGTTCCCTGTGGTTGAGGGATCCAATCCGGATGCTGGTGTTTCTCCATGATGGTGGAAGGTGGTCATGAAAGAGGCAAGTCCATCCAGCCAACTTAAAATTGTGTTCGTCCTGCCCGGGATTGTTGCTTCTGTATCCGTGGCGGGCAGGGTTTCAGGCGGGCAGACCTCAGCGGATTGCGTCGGCTCCAGTGGTAAACCCTGTTCCTGCATGCACCTGAGTTTGAAATTCTCTATCGGTTGAATGGAAACATCCTCCGAGGGGGTGAATTGCGGATCGGATTCCTCATATGTCGATTCGGGCGGAGCAGAGACCTTTTGCGGGTCGAGTGCGTCGGCGTTGCGGTAGGCGGCCATGGCATGCTCGTAATCGTCCAGGTGCCGGTAGGCATCTCCCAATTGGTTCCAGAGGCTGATCGTATCGGTGTCATCCGTCGAGAGCTCGATCTCTTTCTGGAGCAAGGGGATCGCTTCTGCTTGGTGTCTTTCTTGAATATAAATTGACGCCAGGTTGTCATTAGACGGGTTGCTGTCTTGGTCGGAGTCGACTGGATTATGGTTGATCTGCTGGTCCTCTTCAACTGCCCCGCTTTTGTTATGCAGGTCTCCCAATTTATTCCTGGCCTGCGCATTATTGGGATCCAACTCTATGACGGTACGATATACCATGCTGGCATCCTCGTTTTTTCCCTGCAGTTTGTATATATCTCCCAGGGCAAAGCGGGAATCGATGTTTTGGTTATCGATCTCGATGGCTTTCAGATGCGCAGCCAGGGCTTCGTCTAGCTGCCCTTCCGCCATATAAGAGTTCCCCAAGCCAGTCCAGCAAGGAGCATAATTAGGGGAGAATTCGATGGCTTTCAGGTAGGCATAAATGGCGTCATCATTATGTCCGAGAGTATGCTGCAGATCACCCAGGCCATTCCAAGCGACTGCATCGGAGGGATTTTGTTCGATCGCTTTTTGGAAAGCCGCCAGGGCCTCTTCGTGTCGTTCCAGTCTTCTGTACAGGTTACCCAGGTTATTCCAGGGTGAGATTTGCTCCGGCACCAGGCTGATGGCATTTTTATAGGCCTGGATGGCCTCTTCGGTTTTCCCCAGGTCCGTATCGACCAGGGCGATGGCATTGAAGCACGACGCCTCGAAGCGGGCATCCTCCAGGCCGGCGGCCAGGTCGAGGGCGGTATTCAGGTACTGGGAGGCTTTTTCGAAATCTTTTTTGCGCCAATGCAGCATGCCCAAGGTTAATAATAGATTTGCCCGGGCGGAAGTCGATTCGCTGTCCTTGGGGAGATCGGTCAACAGTGCAATCCGCAGAGCAATTTTTGCATCCAGGTCCTCAGAGATATCGTTGAATTCTCCATTGGCCTGCCAGACAGAATTCCCATCTTGTGACGAGATTTGCTCTGATTTGGGAGGATCGACGAACTCGATCACTCTATGGCGGAATGACCAGTAATCGGGAGCAAAGTGTGCAAGGTCGATTGCTTCGTTTTCGGTTAACCAGAAGACAACCCGGATCTGATTCTCGATAAAGAACTCCCGGTTTTTGTTTAAAATACGATAGGTGCAACGATCGTCCTCGCCGGCCTCCCAGCGCAGGCCCTCAATGAAAAAGACCACATTGCCAAAATCTGCCAATTCGGAAATAAGCAGCGAAACATCTGCACTTTTTTGATTTTTTATTCTTATGTGATACGTGCTTTGTCCCAGATTGTGCAGGCGATTCTCCAGGGCGATGTCAGCGTCTGCCCTGATGTCATCCGAGTTGTAGATAGCCAATAAAACGGACGGGCGCTGCCACTTTGTGGCCAGCTCCAGTTCGTGAAAAAGGATGTCTATCCTGTCTTCAAAGGGGTCAATCAGGGGGATTTCATCGGGGATCGACAGACACGGTTCGGTCATTCTATCAATCTCCTTAGGACGGGGTGGATATCGCACCAGTTCTCCCCATTCCTGTATTCCAAAATTGCCAGCAATTGTAATAATGGCCGCAGACGTTCGTCGTATTCAAGGCGGTTCTGTTGATGGACTCTTTTTAATATCTCGATATCGCCTTCGTCCAAAATACGCCGGTATTCGTTGCGGATCTCGGTCGCGGCCCATTCCACGTCAATAATTTCCACTTTGGGGGATTTGCGACGCCTGGCACGCCCAATGGCGGTGCGCATAATCCGGGCCATTTCGCGGAATACACCACCGCTGTAGGAAATGGCTTCCTCCAGCGCGTGGCTGTCGATCAGGTTGGGATTCATCCTGACATACACAAATCGTCGCAAGGTCTGGTATCCATCCCTGTCCCGCACATCCGGTTGGGCAAAGGGATGCAATTTAATATTTGGCAGGAAGATGGCCTGATCCCGGATGGCTTCGAATTCCTTCGTGTAAAACAACGCGCTCGAAACCGTATAGATGATGGCACAATTCGGTTGCATCATGATTTCACGGCGATCATGGAAGATGGCGCGCGCCTCGTCCAAATTGGGCTTGTCCAGATCGTCGATGAGGACCAGCGGAATGCGGTGCTCCTTGCTGTAGATGGCGGTTGCAATATTGTTGATTACAGTAATCAGGCCGGTAATGTCTTTCTCGAAAACCTGCCGTAATTCGGCCCGCGTGGCCGGTTCCAGTTTCATTTTCAGGCCGGTACCGGCAAAGAAGGCATCCAGGCCTGCGCCAAGTTCAAAGCCGGCCCGCCCGGAATGGATCGTTTTTACTTCCTCTTCCACCTTGCCGCGCCAGCCGTTCAGTTCCTTAAGCAACTGGTCGGGCAATCTTCCTCCGGCTTTACGGTAGTCGCGAAACATGCGGCTGCCGATGGCCAGCAGGATGTCACGAAAATCCATATCAATAATGTCAGCTTCTTCCCGGATGGAGAAATTGACCGGCCAATATTTTCTCTGGATCCCGGGGTTGGCCATCAAGTGCAGCAGTTCGGTGGATTTGCCGCAGCCGCGATGCCCGGAGAAGAAGAATTTTGGAGGGCGGTAAAAAGGCGCCATGAGCGCGTCGATTAATTCAGCAATTGGGTTTCCAGGCCGGGCAATGTAAAATGGATTGGGTTCTCCGCGCGGGCCGGGCCTGAGTGGCAGATCCAGTTCGAAATTTAACCAGGCACGGTCGAAGTCAGTTGCCAAAGTGTAATCAAATTCGCTCATGGTATCCTCATCCTATTAACAGAGCAATCAAGCCAGGCTTGCCAGGGCTTCAACCCAAAGCCAGATCGAGTTGGGCAAACCGGGAGGAGTTGGCAGAGCTATCGAGCAAAATGGTGGTTTGTTTTTCCCAATTCGCCGGCGCCCAGGCCTCGCAATAATCACCCTGGCCAACCAGGACAATCTCTTTTTCCAGACCGGTCGATGAAAGCAAACCCTGGGGCAGGCAGATACGCCCGGATTCGCTTACCTCAATTTTGGTGGCATTTCCGAGAATTAATCGGTGCAAAAGACGTGCAAGCGGGTCAGCTATATTCAATCCGGCCACCCGCGTATAAATTGCTTGAAATTCCTTTTCGCCCATCAGCAGAAGGTTTTGTTCGAAGCCGCGTGTTACGTAGGCACCATCCTCGAATAGTTCTTTGAAAGCTTCGGGGAGCACCAGCTGATGGTCATCGTCCAGGAGTAAATGAAATTGTCCCAGTAACATATTAGCTCTCGAATTCATACAGGTTTAGGAATGAGAAGATTACTGACCTGCTGAATACATTGTATGAGCTTCGCCCGGGTTTTGGTATCCTAAAAGCTTGGGTTTGATTCGTGTGGTATATGACCAATCTGAGATTGCCAGCCCATAAAGAAATGGGTAAAGAGTGGTAAAAATGACCAGTTTTGGTAATAACATTGGGATTAAACGGATTCCGAATAAAATGGACAGGGTTTTCGTTAAGTTTTTGTAATCAGATCACACGGCAAAGAGGCTATCTGGTGGGATCACCCCATAATGCGGAAGATGAAAACGGCCTGATTGAACAGGCCCGGCTTGGCGACCGGTATGCTTTCGGAGAGTTGGCCAGCCGTTACTATCCTGGCGTGGTGCGGGTGGTCTACCGCCTGTGCGGAGATACCGGACTGTCGGAAGATATGGCGCAGGAAGCTTTCCTGCGAGCCTGGCTCAACCTGCCGTCGTTCCGCCCCCAATCCTCCCTGCGCAACTGGCTCTACCGCATTGCCGTCAACGCAACGTTGGATGTGCTACGGCGCAGGACGGACGAATCACTCGAAGATGAGGAAGCCTGGGTGTACCCTGACCAGGCCGCCGGCCCGGAAACGAGCCTGATCGAAAAAGAACGTGTGGCCTTGCTACAGCTTGCCATGTGTTCCATGCCCGAGGCGGCCCGTTCGGTGCTGGTGCTGCGGGAGTACGGCAGCCTGTCCTACCAGGAAATTGCCAGCGTGCTGGATATACCGGTCGGGACGGTCATGTCCCGCCTGAATTATGCCCGCAACCGCCTGCGGGAACTACTGAAAGGTGACCTGTTGCAATTGGAGAACGAATATGCATGAAGACTTGCTGCCCCTGCTGAATGCCTACCTGGATGGCGAACTGCATGGCACCCGCCTGCGGGAATTGGAGCTTCACTTGTCCGGTTGCGAAGCCTGCCGGAACGAGTTGAAAGAACTGCGGCTTGTTTCGGCCCGGTTACAGGCAGCCCCAGCCCCGGAGTTTATTCCGGCCGGGCGCTTCGCCTCCAACCTGGTCCTCAGCCTGCCGCGCCGGAACATGCGCAACCTGCCTGCGCAGCCCGCTTCCCTGGCTTGGTGGCTGGTACCGGCAGGGATTTTGGCAGCCTGGTTCTTCATCCAAACGGTATTTACCCTTACCGACGCGCTGACCGCCGCGCAAATGACCGGCCTGCTGGGGCAGGCTGCCAGATGGTTGAACGGCGGGCAGGAGACAATCTGGTTCGCAGCCGTGACCAGCCTGTTTGGCAGTCAGGTCGGCGCCGCCCAGCCTGAGTTCTCCCTGATGAATGCGTTGAATGTTTTAGGCGAGCATCTATTGGACGGGTTCCTCTGGCAGGCTTTGATCGTTCTGCTCTATTGGACCTGGTTGTCCATCTGGTGGCTCCGACGGCGCCCGCGCTTCATGAAGATGGAAAATGCGGTTAATGGCTGATGCATTTCATTAATAATGAATGATATCGTCTCTACTTACCAGAAAAGGAGAAATAAAGTGATCGACATTGGAAAAATCCTCAAACGTGCCTGGCGGATCCTGTGGAACTACCGGATCCTGTGGATCTTCGGCATCCTGCTCGCCATCACTTCTGGAGGCGGCAGCGGTCCCAATGGGAGTAGCGGGAGCAGCAACTATAATATCAACAGCGGAAACGGCAACCCGGGAATTAATTGGAACAGCTCGCCTTTCCTGCAAAGCCTGTATACCTGGTTCCAGCAGAATATCGAGCCGCTCGTGCTTCATCCTGACCAGTACATCGCCATGTTCGTATGGATTGGTGTAGGCTTGTTGCTCTTCATTCTCATTGTCGGGCTCCTGGTATCCCTGGTCCGTTATCCTTCTGAGACAGCCCTCATCCGCATGGTGGATGAGTATGAAGGGACCGGTGTCAAGGTGAGCTTCCGGCAGGGTTGGAAGCTGGGCTGGAACCGGCGGGCCTTCCGGTTATGGGTGATTGATCTGGTTGTCAGCCTGCCGGCGCTTTTGCTCCTGGCGATCCTGGCCGGCCTGGGCCTCCTGGCTTTCTTGGCTGTGCGCAATGGATCTGGCGCGGCTGTCGCGGCCAGCCTCATAACTGCCATCGGCTGTGGCTTCCTGTTCATCCTGGCCTTTATCATCCTGGTTGTCGTGCTCAGCCTGTTACGCCAGTTCTTCATCCGGAAGGCGGCGCTGGAAGATGCCAGTATTGGCGAATCATTCCGGGCTGGCTGGGGCATGTTAAGGCGCAATTGGAAGAGCGCCGGCCTGATGTGGCTGGTCATGCTTGGCATCGGGATCGGCTTTGGGAT
This sequence comes from Anaerolineales bacterium, assembly GCA_050014055.1. Taxonomy (GTDB): domain Bacteria; phylum Chloroflexota; class Anaerolineae; order Anaerolineales; family Villigracilaceae; genus UBA877. Next base: position 9,156 of record JBEKEB010000018.1, read on the forward strand.
CGCTGGATTAATTGTGTTCTTCCTGCTCATTCCGGCCTATATAGTGCTGGCCTTGCCGGCCATCATCGTGGCGTTTTTTCCCGGTCTGGCCGTTTTCGGGATCACCAGCATTTTTGCCAGCGGCCCGCTTGCCTGGATCCTGGGTGTCCTGGCCGCCTTGCCGTTCTTCTTCCTGATCGTATTCGCCCCACTGACCCTGGTCAACGGCTGGTACAGAATCTACGCCTCCAGTGTCTGGACCCTGACCTACCGGGAGATACAGATGCTCGAGAGTGTTGCTGCTCCATTGGCGGAAGTACAGGCTCCGGAAAAGTAATCCGTTGCATGAAACTTTCTCAATCTCCCGGCCGCATATTCAGCAGCCGGGAGATTTTTAGCTTATAATAGAGCAGTTGTATGACAATCTAAACCGGTATATTTTTTGACGAATGAGATTATCCCTAGGCCCAATTCGTTGCAGTTCCCGCTTCCCATCCAGTCAGTCAATTGGTCTCCACGCGCCGCGCACATCCGGTGGTAATTTTATTGGCCGGGTGACTTTGATGGGCATGTTCAGCCACCCTGAATTAAGTCGATCCAATCGAACCAGGTGCGGCTATTGTCGCGCGACTCCGATTGAGACTGTCCGTCATTTCACAACCTCAAAACGAAATCCACTGATTCCATGAACCTCTGGCAAAATTACCTTCGTCCTGACACCGTAGAAGAAGCTTTGGCTGGTTTAAAATCCGCGCCAGGTCCTGCCTGCCCGATTGCCGGAGGCACGGATTTGCTGCTGGACCTCAAACAAGGAAACCGCCCACCTGTTCACACATTGGTGGATTTGACCACCATCCCCGAATTGACCACTCTGGAAATTCGGACGGATACATTGTTCATCGGGGCTGCGGTTCCACTCAGCCACATGGTTTCCTCGGAACTGGTACATGAGCATGCCCAGGCGCTGGGCGAGGCAGCCCAGCTGGTTGGCGGCCCGCAGGTACGCAACACTGCCAGCCTGGGGGGCAACGTGGTCCATGCGCTCCCGGCCGCGGATGGCACCATCGCCCTGATGGTGCTCCAGGCGCAAGCTGAAATTGCTGATCTGCAGGGCCGCCGGATGGTAGCGATGGAGGAACTTTTCCTGGGACCCGGGAAATCGTTAATCAACCCGCAGCGGGAGATCCTGGTGGGCTTCCACCTGCCGGTGCGCAAGGCCCATCAGGCTTCCGCGTTCCGCCGGATCATGCGCGCCCAGGGGACTGCCCTGCCCATCCTGAACGCATCGGTCTGGTTGGAACGAAGATCGGAACGCATCCAGGCTGTGCGCATTGCCGTTGGACCCGGAGGTCCAACACCGTGGAGGGCGAGTACGGCCGAGGACAGCCTACGTGGCCAGCCCTTTACCCCGGCAACCATTGCGGTTGCCCGGGAGGCCATGCTGAAGCATGTCCATTTTCGTACAAGCGCCTTGCGCGCCAGCGCGGAATATCGTACCCATTTGGTCGATAATTTATTAACCGTATGTCTCGAGACTGCCTGGAAAAGGGCAGAAATGGATTAATGAGAATGGCTGAAGGTAAGAATTTTACATTTACTGTTAATAATCAGAAAGTTACCTTTGCTGCACTTCCCGGTGAAACCCTGGCCGATTTGCTCAGAAGCCGGATGCTGCTTACCGGCACAAAGATCGGTTGCAACGAAGCCGAGTGCGGCAGTTGCACCGTCCTGGTTGATGGCGAACCCATCCTGTCCTGCAATTATCCTGCAGAACGCGCTAATGGAAAAAATATCGTTACCATCGAAGGCCTGGCTGGGTCCGTTAATGGAGAAATCAAACTCCACCCGCTGCAGGAAGCCTTCGTTAAATATGGTGCCGTCCAGTGTGGATTTTGCATCCCGGGCCAGATCATGACTGCCTATGCCCTGCTGCAGAAAAAAAAGGACCCCTCCCGGGAAGATATTCGCACCGCCCTGAAAGACACCCTGTGTCGCTGCGCCGGGTACCCTTCCATTGAGAATGCCATCCAGGCTGCAGCTGCGGCCATGCGGACAGGCCAGGCTGTCAAGCCGCCCAGCCTGGCCGGATCGGTCAACGAGTATCGCCTGATCGGGCACCCCCAGACGCGCCCGGATGGTGTGGAAAAAGTAACCGGTGATGCGGTTTACACGGATGATCTCGTCTTTGACAAGATGCTATTCGCGGCAGTGAAACGTAGCGGAGTTCCGCATGCGATCGTCCGCTCGATTGACATAACCCAAGCACGCGCGACCCCCGGCGTGGTGGCTGTTCTCACAGCACAAGACATCCCCGGTGAACACTATCACGGACTGGTCATCCCCGATTGGCCGGTCATGGTTGGGGTTGGCGAACGCGTCCGTTACGTGGGGGATGCCATTGCCATTGTCGCCGCCGCCACCCAGGACGCCGCCACATTAGCTGCCTCACTTGTGGAGGTTGCATTCGACCTGCAGCCTGTGATCAGTGACCCGGTCAAGGCGCTTGCGGCGGATGCACCAGCCCTGTTTGCGACGGGCAACCTGCTCAAGCATATCAAAGTCCGGAAGGGCAACATGGAGCAGGGCTTTGCGGAAGCGGATACAATCCTGGAGCACACCTTTCACACGCCGATTATGGAGCATGCCTTCATCGAGCCGGAATGCAGCATTGCAGTGCCCTTGTCGAATGGACGGTTGGAGATATATGTCGGCTCGCAAATACCCTACCAGGACCGCGAACAGATCGCGCGGGCGCTGGGCTGGCCGGAGGAACGCGTGCGGGTGATCGGGCAATTGATGGGCGGAGGTTTCGGCGGCAAGGAGGACATCGCCGGACAAATTCATGCCGCCCTGTTGGCAAACCAGACCGGACGACCGGTCAAGCTGCTCTTTGATCGCCACGAAAGTCTTTTGGTTCACCCAAAGCGGCATGCCACCCAGATCCGCATCAAGATCGGTGCGAAAAAGAACGGCCGCCTGACCGCGGTGGAGACTGAACTTTACGGAGATACGGGCGCTTACGCCTCACTGGGTGAGAAGGTGATGACACGCGCCACCACCCACTCGGCCGGCCCTTATGATGTCCCGCATGTGCGGGCTGACTGTTACGCTGTATACACCAATAATCCGCCCGCCGGCGCATTCCGTGGCTTCGGAGTGATCCAATCTGCCTTTGCGGTTGAGAGCATGATGGACATGCTTGCAGAAACCCTCGGTATTGACAGGATCGAACTGCGCCGGATGAACGCGCTCAAGGTTGGCAGCATTACCAATACCGGCCAGGAACTGCGCGATAGCGTCGGGCTGGTTGATTGCATCGACAAAACCGAAGCCAAAATGCGCCAGATTAATGGAAAGGACAATCTGTTCGCTGCCCGGAAAGTGCCTGGGGCACCGGCCCTACGCAGGGCCTGGGGTTTTGCCACCGCCTACAAGAACACCGGCCTGGGCGGCGGTTCGCCGGATAAATCCTCCGCCGAGGTGGAGCTCTACCCGGATGGCAGGTTGCAGGTGCGCACTTCCGCGGCCGAGTTGGGCCAGGGGCTGGTATCGGTGCTGCAGATGATCGTGGCGGAGGAGTTTTCCGTCCCGCTCTCCAGGGTGCGCGTGCTGGTCATGGATACCGATCTCACTCCCGACGGAGGCCCCACCACCGCATCCCGGCAGACCTATGTTACCGGTAATGCTGCCCGCTTGGCGGCCCGTTCGCTGCTCCAGGCAATCACATCCACACTGGCGGAAAAATATGATGTGCCTCCTGAAAAGATCCATTATGTGGAAGGATTGGCACAGATCGATGGGAACAGTATCCCCCTGGGAGACATCGCCAGCGAAATGAAGTCCCAGGGGCAGGCACCCAGGGCTATTTACGAATACTGGGCACCGGAAACAAAATCGCTCGGGCAGGGCGGCGACATGCATTTCGCATTCTCCTTTGCCGCCCAGGCAGCGGAAGTGGAAGTCAATACCCTCACAGGGGTGGTGAGAGTGCTGCGCGTCATCTCAGCCAACGATGTCGGGCAGATCATCAATGCCCTTGCCTTGAACGGCCAGGTGGAAGGTGGCATCATGATGGGCCTGGGGGCCGCCCTGACCGAACAATTTATTGTCAAGGATGGCTACGTGGTGACCGATCGGCTGGCACGTTACCGCATGCCTTCCATCGTCAACACCCCGGAGATTACCTCGATCATTGTCGAACACCCAACCAAGGATGGCCCTTATGGCGCCAAAGGCGTTGGAGAGATCGTCAGCATCCCGACCATTGCAGCCATTACAAATGCAATCTACAATGCCGTGGGTGTCCGGGTCGACCGGCTGCCGGTTGATCAGGAGCAAATCCTGTGGGCAATCCACCAGCCTTCACCGGATGTGGTCACCGGTGATTAATTCATGGATGGATTATCAGAGAACTGCCGGCGCAAAATAAGCATATGATCGATTTTTTCTCGTCCCGCGTATGCCTTGAGAACAAAAACCAAACCATCATGGGAGAGAAGTATGCCACCGAATAAAGCCACCGAAGCAGGACGCACCCGGCAACGACCAGGCGTCGATTGGAGCAAAATTGTCCTTAATCTCGCCTTGCCGGTGGCAGGGGTGCTGGTCGCCTTGCTGATCGGTGGCATTATGTTGGTGGTTTTGAAGGCGAATCCGATCGTGGCTTATGCTGCCATGATCAGCGGCGCCGCAGGAAGCCTCTCGGGTGTCACCCAGTCCCTGGTCAAAGCCACCCCACTTCTGCTCGTCGGACTGGGCATCTGCATTGCCTTCCGGGCCAATGTGATCAATATCGGTGGAGAAGGCCAGATCATCCTGGGAGCAATAATTGCCACCTGGTTCCCGTTGACATTCAGCACCTGGCCGGGCTGGCTTCTTATACCCATCACGCTGACGCTAGGTTTTCTTGCCGGAGCGGCCTGGGGGTTCGTCCCCGGCATTTTGAAAGCCCGCCTGAAAGTGAACGAGATTCTCAGCACCATCATGATGAATGCAATAGCATTGCAGTTCATGTACCTGCTCATCCGCGGTCCACTCATGGATCCGGCCGGGGTAGCCAACGGGACCTTTCTGGCCCAGTCAGCTGCGCTGCCCAGGCAGGCTTGGCTGCCTCGCCTCATACCGCAGACCGTGCTGCACGCCGGGGCGATCATTGCGGTCGTTTTGGCTGTCGCAGTGTATTTCTTCCTCTGGCGTACCACCATCGGTTATCGCATCCGGGCGGTTGGGCTGAACCCGGATGCCTCCCGCCATTCCGGGATAAACGTAGCCTTCTACCAGGCTCTCTCGTTGACCCTGGCGGGTGGGTTTGCCGGACTGGCCGGCGCCATCGAAATCATGGGTGTTCAGCACCGCCTGCTGGACGGTATCACCGGCGGATATGGCTTTACGGGCATCGTCGCGGCCCTGCTGGGGAGCCTGCATCCACTCGGCGTGATTCCGGCCTCCATTATATTTGGGGGATTGTTGGTCGGGGCGAATGAGATGCAGCGCTCGGTTCAGGTGCCCTCCTCCCTTATCAATGTCATTCTGGGAATGGTCGTTTTGTTCGTCTCTGGATCAGCCATCTGGTCCCGACATTGGGCAGCCCGTCGTAAGTTGGGCGAAACCCAGGAGGAACAGGTTGAGCCATGAATAAACTATTATCCCTGGGCGTTTTGGTAAAAATCCTGACCACCATGGTCCCCTTCGCCGCCCCGTTCCTCTTTGCGGCGATTGGAGAGACTTTTTCGCAGACTTCCGGGGTGGTGAACCTGGGGGTGGACGGCATCATGCTGGTCAGCGCATATGCCGCATTTTACACGGTGTTGAACACGGGTAATCTCTGGCTGGGCCTGCTTGTGGCAGCCCTGGTGGGTCTGTTGATGGGCTTGCTGATGTCTTTCATCAGCGTCACGCTCAAAGCCGAACAGGGCATCAGCGGCATCGGCTTGTACATGTTCGGCCTGGGATTATCCAGCCTCTTGTTTGAAACCACCATCGGGACAGTAAAAACTGTCAACGGTTTCCAACCGGTCAAGATACCCGTGTTGGCAAATATCCCGGTCGTCGGGCCGATCCTTTTCCAGAACAGTGTGCCGGTCTATGGCGCGTTCCTGCTGGTGCCACTCGCCTGGTGGGTGCTGGAAAAGACCACCCTGGGACTCAAGATTAAGTCTGTTGGACAAAATCCTGCCGCAGCCGATACGCTGGGGATCAACGTGGACCGGATGCGCTATTTCAGCGTTTGCCTGGGTTCCACCCTGGCCGGCCTGGCGGGGGCTTCCCTGTCGATCGCGCTGGTCAATCTTTTCCAGGAAAACCTGACCGCCGGCATGGGCTTCATCGCGGTTGCGCTGGTTTATTTCGGTGGCTGGAATCCGTGGGGCGTGCTGTGCGGCGCGCTGCTTTTCAGCGCAGCCAACTCCTTCCAATTATGGGTGCAGGTATTGGGAATAAAAGTCCCCAGCGACGTGGCGGTCATGCTGCCTTACCTGCTGACCATAGCTGCTTTAACCATCACGGTCAATCGCGCCCGCCAACCTGCTGCTCTTAACAAGCCTTTTGAAAGAGGCGAGAGCTAATTCAAGCGAAGGAGGTGATCAAAGAAAGCGACCCGTAAATTCTTACTCCCTTGCGGCAACCCGCCGTATCCACCATGCCCTTTAATAGGGCAATCGAAGAACCTTATTTCATTTCATGAGGAGATAGAAAATGAACGTCAAAAAATTAGTAATTGCCATTTTGTTCGTCGCCATGCTGGCAACTGCCTGCACGAGCGCCACACCGACCGCAACGCAAGCCCCCGCCAAGCCGTTCCGTATCGCGGTTATCATGCCCAGCGCCACGACCGACCTGGCCTTCAGCCAATCGATGTATAGCGCTCTGATGAAAGTCCAGACGGATATGGGCGGCCCCAGTGCCCTGGAGATCGCTTATACCGACAACTTGTTCAACGTGCCGGACGCGACCGCTGCCATCCGGGATTATGCCAGTAAGGGTTATGACATCGTGATCGCGCATGGTTCGCAATATGGCTCTTCCGTGCAAGGTATCGCTCCCGATTTCCCCAAGACCACCTTTGCCTGGGGAACCGACGTCAACACCTTCGGCATGCCTAACGTCTATGCTTATACCGCCGCCGCGGAAGAGGGCGGCTATGTTAATGGTGTCCTGGCTGGCAAGCTGACCAAGAGCAAGGTCATTGGCGTGACCGGCCCGGTCGATGTCGGAGATGCCAAGACTTATATCGACGGTTTTGTTCAGGGCGTTGCCTCGGTTGATCCGAACATCAAGGTCAACACCACCTGGACCGGCTCCTTCTCGGATGTATCACTTATGACCCAGGCTGCCAAGACTCAAATCGCCAACGGCGCGGACATCCTGACCGGTTCATCCCAGAGCGTGGTCGGATCGATTGGCGCAGCCAAGGATGCCGGCAATGTACTCTGGTTCGGCACACAGGCTGACCAGTCCTCCCTGGCTCCCTCCCTGGTGGTCTCAAGCCAGGTATACGACTGGACCGGGATGCTCAAAGACATGATCGCCAAGCACAAGGCTGGCACTTTGGGTGGAGAGACCTATACCCTGACCCTGTCGAATGGCGGGTTGACGATGGTCTACAATCCCGGCTATACCCTGGCTGCAGATGTAAAAGCGGCTGGAGATTCTGCCATCGCCGGCATTAAGAATGCTTCGATCGGCGTTCAGCCGTAATTCAAGAAATTAAATAAAAAGGTCCCCTCCCTGGAAGATATTTCGGGGGAGGGGACCTTCCCGATGGAAGCTTCGTACCGAATGTTTTCTGGAAGGATGATACCGTTTCCACGAACCTCCGGGACGTTTTTACCGCACTTTTTTATTCATTTTCAAGGCAGGTGACCCATGCCATCCACAACCGAGACAGCGCAGACCCGGCGCATCCAGCATGTTGAAATGTGCGATATCATCAAACGCTTCCCCGGCGTGCTGGCCAATTCCAAGGTTTGCTTCGACGTCCGTGCCGGCGAAGTGCATGCACTGCTTGGCGAAAATGGAGCCGGGAAGAGCACCTTGATGCGCCAACTATATGGCCTGTACCAGCCGGATGAAGGCAGCATCACGATCGATGGCAAGCCGCAGTCCTTCCATTCACCTGCCGATGCCATCCATGCCGGCATTGGCATGATCCACCAGCATTTCATGCTGGTACCGACTCTGACTGTGGCGCAGAACGTGGCCCTGGGCTTGCGTTCGTCCCGCGAACCTCTGCTCGACCTGCAGAAAGTCACCGCCCGCATCGAGTCACTTTCGCAGGCGTACGGGATAAATGTCGATCCACAGGCCTATGTCTGGCAACTCTCGGTCGGTGAGCAGCAGCGCGTCGAAATCATGAAGGCGCTCTACCGGGGAGCCAGTGTGATCATCCTGGACGAACCGACGGCTGTCCTTATCCCCCAGGAAGTCAATGATCTATTCGTCACCCTGCGCCGGATGGTGGCAGAAGGTCACGCCCTGGTCTTTATTTCCCATAAACTGCATGAGGTGATGGCCATCAGCGACCGTGTGACCGTCCTGCGGGATGGAAAGGTGATCGGCACACGCAAGACCGCCGAGGTCACCCAAACAGAACTGGTTAAAATGATGGTCGGGCGTGAGCTCACGGAGCTTGAACCGCGCCCACTCAAGCCCGGTCCGGTCAGCCTGTCCATTACCCGGCTGCACGCTATGGGTGACCGGGGCAGTGAAGCGCTGCGCGGGGTGGATCTCGAAATCCATGCTGGTGAAATCGTCGGCCTGGCAGGGGTGTCGGGCAACGGCCAGCGCGAACTGGCCGAATGCCTGGCCGGCATTCGCAAGGTCCACAGCGGGAAGATCATGCTCGGCACCAAGGAGATCACCTCCGCCACGGTCAATCAACGCGTGGCGGCAGGGCTGGCCTTCATCCCCGAAGAGCGTATGCGCGATGGCGCCATCCGCGAGTTCTCGGTGGAGGAGAATATTTACCTGCACGACCATGCCTTCCCCCCTTACACGCACGGAATTTTTCTGGATTTTAAAGCCATGGCTACCCACGCCAGCGACCTGGTCAGGGAATTTACGGTCAAAACGCCCGGCCTGGACACACCGCTGAAGAACCTCTCGGGCGGCAACATCCAGAAGTTGATCATGGCGCGCGAGCTGTCGCGGCATCCCGAAGTGCTTATCGCCTCTCAGCCCACGCGCGGCGTCGACATTGGCGCCACCGAGTATATCCACCAGCGCCTGTTGGCTCAGCGCGAAGCCGGGACTGCCATCCTGTTGATATCGGAGGACCTGGATGAAACGCGTGCCCTCTCTGACCGGATAGCGGTCATGTACGAGGGCCAGCTGATCGGAATTGTCGAGCGCGGCCAGGCTTCCGTTGAGCAGATTGGGCTGATGATGGCGGGTATCTCCCTGAGTGAAGCCATGCAGTCACCCGCCTGAAACCCTGACCTATATTCTATTGCACAATTACAGTAACCTTAAATAATATCGAAGGCGCCATACATGCCGGGGTTGAATTGCGGCACAGTGGATCACCAACTGCGCTGAGCACGGCTATTCCCAGGCTGGTTGCTTGATATACTCCCTGGGCGCCGCGGATGACCATGATATTCTTTACCCGGCTCAGCACATTTTGATCGTCGATCGTGACTGTCCAATCGTATACTTCCATCCCAAGGTTGAGCAGGAAACTCTCACCCGGATGAAGGATGAATATTTTTCCATTTTCTCCCAAAGTAATGCCATTCGCCGGGATGGTTTGCGGGTTTGATCCAATTCCCGTTGTTGGAACAGGCGGCGGTACCAAAATGACCGGACAGTTGCAGATCACGTAATCTGGACTAACGAATCCCGCTGGCGGTTGTGTCGGGGTAACCATGCTGGTCGGGCAGGTACATACCGGTATGGAAGTTGCGGCTGGTATATCTGTGGCGACCGGCGTTACGACCGTGAACGGAATTGGGGTGGGGTTGATTAATGGAGCAACGGGTTGCCGGGTTGCGCATGCAGTTACTGTCAAGAGAATTAGTAGTAAGATTATTGAAATTTTCATTGGAATGCTCCTTCGTCTGTCAGGGAATAAGACGTAGTATGCATCCATTAAGTTCCGGTTTTGATGATGCATTATGCAGTTGCTGATGATGAAACTTTATTAAGGAGGTGCCATGAACGTTTCCGATGCCATCCGCACCAAACGGGCCGTACGCCAATTCCAGGCGAGATCGCTGCCCAAAGAAACGGTGCATAAGATCCTGAACGCCGGGCGGCGCTCACAATCTTCCAAGAACAACCAGCCCTGGCAATTTATCGCGATCCGCGAAAATGGCATTCTAAAAGCCCTCTCGGAAACAGGCACCTATGCCGGTCACCTGTCCGGGGCGGCGCTGGCGGTGGCGATCCTGGTGCCTGACCCCGACGATCGATTCCAGACTCTGTTTGATGCCGGTCAGTCGGCCGCCTACATGCAGCTGGCTGCCTGGGAACTGGGCGTGGGCTCCTGCCTGGCGTCGATCTATGAACCGGACAAGGCCCGCGCGATCTTAGGTTTTCCACCAGGCTGGCAGGTCCGCATTTGTATCTCCTTCGGTTACCCCTTGGATGAGAGCCAGCTTACCGCCGCGCCCAAAAAGGGCGGGCGAAAACCGTTTGATGAAATGGTCCATTGGGATAAGTGGTAAATATAGTTCTCTGCGTTAATGGTTTAAATACGAATCGCACGAATAAACGAACACCCCGAATTCTAAAAGTATTTTACACATTCCGCAGATCCCTGATATTCGTGATAAAAGCCTGTCCAGTTTCAGTGCAAATATCGAAGGGGTGAACATCATCCTGGCAGACTGGCCGCCTCCACAGGCGGTTTCCTTTTTAAAATAAGGAACAGCAGGAAGCCGGTAAGGCGCAGCCCGGCGCTCACCCATAACGCACCACCCAGCCCGATGTAGTTTGCCAGGCTGGTTCCGATCAGCGGGGCGGCGATCACCGAGAGATACTGGATGCTCTGCTCAAGCGATACCAGGATGGCACTGTATTCATCCGGGATGGTTTTCATATATTCGTCAAAGAATACCAGGTCCAACCCGCCCTGGAAAAAACCGGCAATGGCGGTATAGATGATGACCGGTATGACGTAGCGGGTGGTGGCGGTCAGGAGCGGGTAGAGCACCATGCCCAATGTCGTCGCCAGCAGAACAAAACGGCCGCCGCGCCGCCGCGATACCCAAGGCCAGAGCAGGTAACCCCCCAACGTGAAGAAGGTGAAGGTCATGTTGATAACGCCGATATCGGCATCCGAAGCCCTGACGACATGCACAAAGTAGAGCGGCAGGATCGGCGCGGCCAGTGCCACGGCCGAGAGATAAACAAAACGCTTGATCGAGATCGATACGAAATCCGGGTATTGGCGCAGCAGGGTCAGGGTGTTCCGGATGGTTTCGCCGGCCGTCTTGCCGGTTGCCAGCGGAGGGGGAGTCTGGTCCGGCAGGCTGATGCGGCTGGAAAAATAGAAACTGACCAGCCCGCCCAGTGACAGCCCCAGGAACATGATGGCATAATTGAGCGGAAATGTAAACCGGTCGATGAATTCGGTGACGACGAATGTGGCGGCGAAGTTGGTCAGGCCGAGGATGGCCCAGCGGCGGCTGAGCAGCGCATACCGGCCTTCCCTTCCGGCCACGGCGTTCATTACCACGGTGAAGCAGACTGAAAGGGCTGTTTGAGGCAGGGTGGCGAAAGCCCAGATGGCCAGGGTGGAAACCACCGCGCCCGAGCGAGGAATTAGCAATGTGACCAATCCGGTCAGGGCGTAGCTCGACAGCACCATCAGGCGCGAGATACTGAACCAGGGCACGATCTTGCGGCGGGTTTGCAGGAAGCGCCCAACGAAGAATGCCAGCACCAACCCGGCCACCCCGGGCATGGAGGTCAGCAGGCCAACCTGGAAGTTGCTCGCTCCCAGGCGCGCCAGGAAAACCGGCAGGAACGGGGCAGCCGCCGACGCCAGACCCACGCCGACGGCGTCGATCTGTACGTTGCGGAAATTGCGTTTGCGAATCTCGAGGGAATCTTCAGAAAATGATGCAGCCATGAAACCCGGATGATTGCAGCGGAATGGGAATTATTATAATGCGCAATGATACTTCGTCCTCGCAAGATCCCCGGGAAGAACAAGCCGCCCAGTATCCACCCATTTCTTTCCAGTCCCATCGATTCCCGGACAGTCTGACAGCATTTATTAATGATGAATTCTTCTCTTTTGGAATATAATTTAATGGCAGGCAAAAAATAAAGAGAAAATTGAAGAGTTTGGAGGCCGCTTGAATTTTCTCCAAATGCTGAATTGTTTTCTTTAATGCAATTTGAGTACAAATGGTTCTTCAGGAAGAGATGCGGTTCTTTAGTTGGAAAAGAGAGAATAGCCATGTGATTCCGTGAATCCACAGGGATGCGACTTCGCTGGCTTTCTGAAAGGAGTTGACATGAAACACGCCTATTACAAAGTCCTGTTCATTCTTATATTATTATCCCTAGCCATGCCGCAACGGACGGTGCAGGCCTATGCACCATCCGGGGGAGTGAATGTTTTCACAACCCTGCCGGAATTAATTTGTGTTGGGGATAGTTTGACATTGGAAGGTGCGGCAGGGGTGGATTATCCGCCTATCGAGCCCAGTGGGCCAGGTCTGGCTCCTTTGGCTCCCCTGGTAGAAAACGCTGTACAAATTACTGCCATGCATGGGAAAGTTTCACCAAGTACGATTACCCACATTGGAGATTTTAATTATTTCTCGTTCACGTATACTGCCACCAGCGCAGGTGATGACGAAATAAAACTCAATTTGAATAACGGCCTGGCAACCTATGAGGAAAAGTTTACGGTCCAAAAATCCTGTGATTATGATGCTTTCTTGGTGACCTATATGAATTTTTCAACGCAGGCGGGAGATTATCAATTCCGCAGTTTTACGACAACCACCGGGATGGGCACCATGAAACGACTTCGAACGGGTGAGTTGTATTTTCAGGGGACTGGAAATTGGGATTTGGACGAAGATATCCTCAGCAAACCTCCGGAATGTGTCCAATGGTATACACCACCGTTGATTGCCAACGGACCATTCGACCTGGACGGGAAACTTTCTGAAGAAGGGGATGCCGTGGATGTAATCTTGCAGTTTCTGCCCAGCGGAGAACCTATTTTCCATGGCATCAGCACTTGTACGCACGCTGATGGAAGCGTGGGAGCGGGTTGGAGTCAGGCAATGGATGGTAATCCTGACCTGGCTGCCAAAATTCAAACGACATTTCCTTCTGAGGGGGGGACGCAACAGGTAGAAATGACCGGGAAGGGGTTAAGCATGGTTCAGTCGATGGGGGATTTGGAATATACCGCCCAACTGACTCTGGTTCCGAGGTGATGAGATGAAACCAACGCGAATTAATCCCCGGTACTTGTTTACTCTACTTGCCATTGGCCTGATGATACTGCTGCTCTCCTGCAACCTGGGCAGCCTTAACCTGCCATACGGCGGGTCAACTTCGAATTCAACTTCGCAATCCAACGGGCTTACACAGACCGGAGGGGTGTTGAACATGCCTGACCCGGCGGCAGGTCTGTCGGCTCTCCAAAGCTACCACTTGAGTTATACAAGCACGATCAAAGGGTTGCAGAAGGGGCAGGATTATGAATCCAATTTGACCATTGATGAAGATGTTGTTGAAGCGGATCGGTCCGAACTGGTACAGCAAACCAGTACCGGGAGTCAGCCTGTCTACCTTGCCATGGTCGTGTTAAATGGGGCGGGTTATACCCAGCAGGAGGCCGGAGGGGCGTGCCGGGCCGCAACCAGTGCAGAAGCGCTGACCTCTGGTTTGACCTGGCAGCTGCCTCCCGTCTTTGGTGCAAAACAGGTTGGACAGGAAACAGTGAACAACATTTCGGCCACCCATTATCAATTCGACGAAAAATCCGTGCAATGGCAGGCCGGCCAGAACGGTAAAGCGCAGGGGGATGTATGGATCGCGCAGCCGGGAGGATATGTGCTGAAGTATCAGTTAACCATCCAGCTACCTTCCGGTGATTTCCAGGGGACGCGCACCTGGTCTTACGAACTGAGCGATATTAATTCCGTTGCGGAAATCAGTTTGCCCAAGGGGTGCCTGGCTTTGATCAATGATATCCCCGTCATGGAGGGGGCCAGCGGAGTAGTCCAACTTCCCGGGTTCCAGAGATACGTCTCCAGCGCCAGCTTGGAACAAATCACCCAATTTTATAAAGATAAATTGACTGCAGCGGGATGGTCGCTGCTTCCCGGTGTGGAACCGCAGGGTGGAAAAAGTACCCTGGAATATGTACAAACTCAAAAGGACGACCGCGGCAGATTTGCAGTGATCCAGTTGGATGAAGAAAACGGGCAAACTATGGTGGTGGTCCAATCCGCCTACACCAAAAAGCCGATTGTGATGGATTCCACCACTGGTTCCAGGGCGGCGCCTGCAACCGAAAGTCCGGTCGAGACGCCCGCAGCAGGCAGCCAAACCGAAACACCGGCAGCCAGTGCGAGTTTACCCACTGATCTTCCGCAGTACCCGGGAGCTACGGTAACCGTTAAAACCGATTCAATGGTGGTCTTGATGACAACCGACAGTCCGGATAAGGTCAACGCCTTTTACTCCCAGGCAATGGCCCAGGTAGGGTATACCCCAGCCAACTCCTTGCCGGCCACAGGAATTTCCACGCAAACCTGGACAAAAGATCAACTGCAGATTGTCGTGGCTGTCATGCAGCAGGGCAGCTCCACGCAAATAGTGCTTTCAGCACAGCAAAAGTGAATTTTTCCTTACTACACAGATTTACCCATTTGTTCATGATCTGCTGAATAAGGCCCGGATTCCACAGAACAGATTAATCGTATCATTATCGGCATGCCGCGAATTGCCTCTCCAGGTCATTCGGAGAGGCAATTCGCATTCCGCTTCAAATATTGCTAGAAGAATTAAGGATTGCAGGTGGGGCATTCGATCACCAGGGCGTTATTTGCCCCTGACGGGACCAGGGTGATCGAAATAGCCTGGCTGCCCTTCTTCCAATTTTGCAGGTAGTTGCCCGAAGCTTGAATCGGGGTGCCATCCACAGTCCAGCCTGCGGCAGTAAGTTGCTGATTGTAATAATTCTCAATCGTCGGCATGTCGGCGCTGATCTGGAATTCCGCACTCCCTGGCGTGATGATCTGCACCAGCGCGCCGGGGTAGATGGGCACATCCTGCGGCAGATCGGCGGATAGGATATTTTTCAGGTTCAAGACGACATCCAGAATGGTGCCGTTCTGGTGAGGCGTGATGGTCAATTCGATACTGTTTCCATCCGGCATGCTGAAAGAGAGATCGTTGGCCGGCCGGGGATCCATGGTTGCCGTGGGCATGGCGCCGGCCGGGAAGGTGGTATTCTCGCCACAATCCGTGCCGCCGCAACTGCCCAGCATTGGCTCCGGTGTGGGTGCCTCTTTCCAATTCAAGGCAGATAATTTCTGGGTGTACCAGTTCGTTACACCGGTATAGTCTTGAGGAATGGTAAACTCCCAGGAAGTCACTTCGGCTTTCACCATTTCGGCCTGCCCCGGCAGGGGGAAATCCTTGGGCAGCTTTTGCGCAAACCTGGTTTCCACGCGGTCATACTGGCAGTGAATCGTGACCTGGCCCACCCCAAAACTGAAATCCATGGAAAGGAAGAGGTTGTCTTTTTTCCAGTACTGGGTCACCCCGCCGGTAAAGTTTGCATCCGTGTAACGCAAGATCCAGCCCTGCCTGGGCAGCTGAGTGTCGTAGTATTTGACCAGCGCTGCCATGCTGGATTGGGATTGAATGATGAAAGAACCGCTTGTGTCGACCGGATTGGAGGTATCAGGAGTAGTCATTCGGGAACCTGGGTCAACCGGGAACGATTTTTGAATGTCAGCCTCCGGATGGGAGGAGTTGCCTGGTGGGTTGGAAGGTGACAGGGATTTCTGGAAAAGGGGCAGGCTGCACCCGCTGAGCACCAGTATGGCAATCGGGATAAAGATCAGTTTTTTTGGGTTCATGATTTTGTTCCCCATTTTACCCCCTCAATCCGCGATTCCGACAGAGCCGGATTCTAAAATGCCGAAGCTTTGCCTATGTTTTCCGTAAAATGCCAGTGGAGGATGCCGCTGATACCGGCGAGGTCAGGTACATGTATGATAACGTTCCATCTGCCTGCAATTGGAGCTGTTCGTATCCGCCCGATTGGCAGGCACTGGATCCGGATGCATTTTGTTCCAAGAAGAAGTAGGTTTGCGCGCTGATCGCCTGGAGCAAGAGGTCCCCGGAGCAGGGAAGTTGTGACGCAGAGAAGGTCCCACATACTGTGCC
Organism: Anaerolineales bacterium; assembly: GCA_050014055.1. Taxonomy (GTDB): domain Bacteria; phylum Chloroflexota; class Anaerolineae; order Anaerolineales; family Villigracilaceae; genus UBA877. The sequence goes on from JBEKEB010000018.1 coordinate 25,509, forward strand.
GGTCCGGCAGCCAGCCTGAATGGACAATTTGACCGGTGTTGAAAATGTTTTAGTGGTGTTGGAAATGGTTCCGCTCCATGTACCAGAAATAGTATCGGTGGTGACTATGGCCGGCGCGGAGGTGGAGGCTTGTGTGGACGTGGAGGCCGTTCCAGCCTGGGCCGTCATCTTGAAGGCAATGTCATCCTGGAAATCCGGCAGGGAAACGTTGAGAATATTACCATTACGGGCGACGGAGCCCGAACCCAGAATTGTCGTGCCATCCTTGGTGCTGTAAAAATCCACCTTCCAACTGGTAGCGCTGCCGGGGACGGTCAGGCTCACGGTCTGTTTGGAGATTAGCGGTTGCAGGTTCCAATCCGGCGGTTCGCTATCCGCGTCCCGGTACCAGCCGATGATTGAACTCTCGTTGCCCACAGCGGCCCCCCATACCCCGGAGGTGGAGACGGAGTTCAATGGCTGGAAACCGGTGAAGTCAATCCCATCAACAAAACGGGCCACTGGCAACCCGGTTGTCGCATAACTTTGCATGAATTGCATGGCATCCATAGGGTTTTTGGACGAATAAAGAGCATACCCGTCGTTTTCCCATAAGGCGCGTCCATTCATCGCACCGGAGACCAATCCGGCCCAGATAGCGTGCTCGATGCCAATGGAAGCATTCGCATTATGAGCCATTGACCATAAACCGGATTCGCCGATCATGACCGGTTTGTTATAGCGGATGATGTTCTTCTGTATATCCGAAACAAGTTCCCGATCCAGCTGGTCGCTGTATGGATGGATCTCAATGAAGTCAAGGGTGTTGTTCTCATAGAACTTCGCCCATTCATCAGTGAATGGAGCGCCGACCGCCAGTGAGAGAGTCACCGGGCGATGGCTTGTGTCGGCTGCCCGGATGATTGCGGCGGCCTTGTTCGTAAAGTCAACCGCGGCAGTTTCCGATACTGCACCCTTGGCATCTGTATCTCCCGGGGCGCCGGAAGCCAGGTTGATTTCAGAGAATATTTCCCAGGCAGCAATGTTCTGGCGCCCTTGCCAGCGTTTAACCATGGCCTGGACCCATGCCATCCAGTGCTTTTGCGTATCCGAATCGGTCTGGAATAATCCGGTGGGCGATGTGAGCGGGCCACCGTTCGCCACATTCAACGGGTTGTATTGCCAGAAGTGATAGACATCTGCCGGCTTGCCATCATTCCAATCCGCCCAGACCCCGAATACCGGAATGATGAAAATTCCATCGGCCTGTGCCTGATCAAAAAAACCATCCCAATCCTGCGCCCACTGTTCGTTAACGGACCAATCCCGGTTAATCCAGGGAACGCCCCAGCCGGTAATGATGTGAATGCGGATGACCCTGGTGCCTCCCTGGTGTGCCCATTCCAACAGGGTGCTGAAATCATCTTTGGTGTTCCCGGTCAGGTTCCTGGAGAGAATAAAAGCGGGCTGACCATCCAGACTGAAATAGAAATTACCCGGTTCGAGGGTCAGCGCTGGGAGTGCAACCGCGGGGCTGGTGGGGGAGGGGGCGAGTGTGGAAACGGCGGTATAGGTTGGCAGGATAGCTGCTGGGACGCTTGTAGCTGTCAATGTTGGCGCAGCCGTTAGCCTGGGATTGCAGCTCGAAAGGAGAAGACACAGGCTGACCACGATGGTCAGGATGAAGCAAATTCCAGCTCTATTGGATTTCATTTTACTCTCCCTTCATGGTCGAACCACATATCTGGCAGTAAACCGGGAATAAACCGCTTCCACGCGCCAGATCCTCCTTTTTTTCCATCCGAATTTTATTAGGAGATCATTGGCTACAGGTCGAGCATTCGATCATCAGCATGGTGTTTGCGTTTGAAGTTACCAAAGTGATCGTGATATTCTGGCTGCCTTTGATCCAATCCTGCATGTAACTGCCGGGTACTTCCATTGGGCTGCCAGACGGGGTCCAGCCGGCGGAGGGTAATTGTTGATTGTAATAATCCTCGATCGTCTTCAAATCCGCGTTGACCTGGAACTCTGCCGATCCGGGAGTGATGATTTGCGCCGTTGCGCCCGGGTAGATCGGCACATCCTGCGGCAGCCCGGCCGAGGCAACGTTATTCAGGGTAAGGTTGACATCGAGTATGGTCCCATCCGTGTGAGGTGTGATGGTCAACTCGACCACATTTCCGTCCGGCATGGTGTAGGACAGATCGTTTTCATTTCTGTAATCAATGGTTGCGGTGGGCATGGCACCGGCCGGGAAGGTTGGGCTTCCGCCGCAGCCCGGGTCTCCGCAGCCGCCTTGGCCCCCGGCCCCATTGCCTGGATTCTGCTTCCAATTCAACGAAGCCATTTGTCCCTTGTAGAAATTGGTAACCGCGGAATAATCCTGTGGAATATAGAACTCCCAGGATGAATCGCTGGCTTGCACCATTTCGAATTGCGATGGAAGGGGGAACCCCTTCGGCAGCTTCTGGGCCAGTTGGGCTTCCACGCGCTCGTACTGGCAGTGGATATTCAACATGCCTTGGTCGAAACCAATATTCACCGAAAGGTAGATGTTGTCTTTTTTCCAGTACTGGGTCACCCCGCCGGTAAAGTTTGCATCCGTGTACCGCAGGGTCCAGCCCAATGGGGGCAATGCCTGAGCGTAAAACGTATTCACATCATTCGGGCTGGATTGGGATTGAATGGTGAAGCCGCCACCTGTATCGGTTGGGCTGGAATCGTCGGGCTGCGTTACCTGGGAATCGGGCGGCAGAGGAAATGTACTTTGGACGTTGGCCTGGGACCCGCTCTGTCCATTTCCGCCGGTGAGCGGCGGTTGGGTGGCAGCCTGGGAGCCGCCCTGCCCGTTCCCTCCGGAAAGCGGGGGTTGGGTGGCAGTTTCCGTCACGGATGGGTTACCTGACGGATTGGAATTGGGCGGAGCGCTCTGGGTGGTATGCGAAGCCAGATTGCAAGCCCCGACCAGGAACAGGATGGTGATAAAGAAAATGATCAGATTCTTGCGATTCATATTGTCTTCTCCTTTTTCTATAGAGCTGTCCAGGCCAACGTCACAACGCGTTCTTTATTCAAATTCAATCGATGGAAGCACTGCAGTTGCTATTGCGAAATTGCGCAGCGAAAACCAGCGGTATCGCCGGAATAGTATGGTATGTTTTCACTCCTGCGAGATGACAGGCGGAACTCTCCACCTTCACCATCCGATGATGAAAAATTGCCGCCGCGCATAACTCGAGAATCCCCAGTCGCAGGGCCTTGTGGGTTAATCACCACGGTGGTTTGGTCACTCTGGGGATAGGGATCAACATACCAATCTTCCACCCATTCTGATACATTTCCTGCCATGTCCAACGCCCCATACGGACTGGCTCCGTCTGGATAGCTCCCGACGGGTGCGATGCCCGCATGGCCATCATCCACCGTGAAGGTGGGATTCAATTGCCTGTCCATAAAATTCGCTAAATTCCCGGCCCAGTACTGGTTTCCCCAGGGATAGAGACGCCCATCGGTTCCCCTGGCAGCCTTTTCCCACTCCGCTTCCGTAGGTAGCCGCTCGCCGGCCCATTTGCAAAAGGCAACCGCATCATTCCAGCTCACTTGTACCACTGGATATTGATCCAATCCTTTTATATTACTGGCTGGACCGTGGGGATGTTGCCAGTTGGCGCCGGGGGTGCTTACATAATTATATTCATAAGTAGAGGATAAATGGAAGACATACGCATCACCATATTTTTCAGCATCTGTCCGGTAATTTGTGGCTGCGACGAATTTTGCAAACATGGCGTTGGTCACTTCGGTTTGATCGATCCAGAATGCATCCAGGTAAACCGGGGCCGACATGACTGCGTCGAATGTTCCCATGATGAACTGCCCGGCGGGTACGAACACCTGGATCATTCCATCGGTTGTCGATGTTCTTTGAGAGCCGATGCCCAGGGTGGGGGTGGGGCTGGGGAGCACCTGGGTTGGTGTGGGTTCCGGGGGTTGGGTGGCAGTCTGGGAGCTCTCCTCCCCATTTCCTCCCGAAAGCGGCGCTTGGGTGGCAGGCGTGCTCCCGGTCGGGTTGGAGGGCTGTGCAGTGCCCTGGCTGATCCGGGCAGGCAGGTTGCAAGCACCCATCAGGAACAGCACGGTCACAAAGAAAATGACCAGATTTTTATGGTTCATATTTTTTATCCTTTTGGCACAATGACGGCTTGAATGAGAGGCGTTTCATTATCGTGGTGATTTTTATGGCAGGCTGACGGTAACCTGCCCGATCTGGCTGACCGTGAGATGGAATTCGCCTTTCCCGGAAGCACTCGGTGTGGTTTCCCCTGGTTTCCTGACATTCGCAGCGAATTGAAGGTCGGTCTTGACCAACCCGCCGGTGGCATGGTCGATCCAAACCGTGCCCTGAATGGCCGTGATCACATACGGCAACAGCCCCATGCTGGTATCCGGCAAAGGCGCTCCGAGGGTCGAGCTATCGACCGAATATACGTCTATCTGTTGGCCTTCCAGGGTTGTCCCGGCTTGCGCTGTAATGGTTGAAGCCGTGGCTGCACCGAAGATCACGCCTGGATCCAATTTCCACATGTCCCAATTCATTGCCAGCGTGGCCGAACCCGGCTGGGCCTTTCCATTGACAACGGAGTAATCCTGTCCGTTGAAATGGATGGCATCCGTCTGCGTACCGCCCGAGGAGAGAACGAAATGGTAATTGGCAGCCTGCGCCTCCACCTGCAATGTGGTGGCAGCGCTCCCGGAGGCGCTGGGTATGCTTTCGTTCATGCTCATCGTGTAGGAAGGAAAGACGCTCGGGGTATTCTCGTCGCCGAGTAATTTTCCCATGGCCATTGCGATGAGCGCGGTGGGATTTTGATTCGCCGCTCCGCCAGGTGTGGAAGTGGTGGATTCGGTCGTGCCAGCCGCCGCAGACCCTTTCACGGGTATCATCACGGTCACCCGCTGCGAACTCCCTTCCACCTCCACTGCCACGGTCACATCCACACTTGAGTCGGAGCGGGTGAAAGTCATGCTCGCCGAGTCGCTGCCGATGCCATCGTCCGAATCTTTTTGCCAACCCATTGCGGTCAGCTTATCCTGGTAGAAGGCGAAAATATCAGTCTGGGCGGCATTCGTGCTATAGTCCAGCAACCCTGGCAGGCGGGTCAGGTCGGAGGCGTCCTCCATGGCCGGCATATCGCTCAGCACCGGCTCACACCCGACCGGGTAGACCACCTGCGCCTGCGCGCCGACCTGGCTGAGCGTGTATTCCATATGCTGGGTGCCCGTAACTCCCGTACCAAAAACGGAGTCGGCCCCGTTGATATCCAGTACGTACTTCACCACATAACCACCCTGCGTGGCGATCCAGGTTTCACCGCTGGCGCTGGCATCGGATGGCAAACCGAGCGAGGCGGCGTCAAAGGTGTAATGCTGGGTGGCGATGCCATCCAGGGTCTGCTCGTCTGCCAGCCTGGCGGTCGTCACTGAGGGGAGCAGGGAGGCAGGCATGAAATTCGCCGGACCATCGGCGGTTGCACCCCAATTGACCGTGCAGGGGCTGTTGGGGTCTGCCTGGTAATACTGCGCCTCCCCCACCGCTCCGCTCAGGATGACCTGGTGCGCCCCGCTGTCGTCCATGACATCGATCGAGGTGAACTGCGCGGCCAGCTTGGGCCATTTCGTCTGGACATATGTATCGGTCAGGTCGACCGGCTTCCCCGCCTGGGTGCCCTTGAACGAGACCGTCAGGGTGGCGGTGTAATCGTCCAGGCCGTCCAAACCCACCTGGGGATCGCTGAGCAATCCATTCACCTGGCTGCCGGTTCCCGTCGCGTTCACCTGGCTGCCGGTCCCTGTCGCATTCGCCTGGTTGCCGGTTCCTGGCTTCCCCGATAAGGAGCAGGCCAGTAGGATGGAGCAAATTAAAACACATGGAAGAAGCAGCCGTTTCATTTTCCACTTCCCTTCCTATTGATCAGCCAGACGGTACCCGCTCCTGTCTCACCAAAAGAAAAACCTACTTCAGTCACACCTTTATCGAAACTCAGAGTTCCCAGATCCCAATCTTTATTGTCTGTAAATGGGGTCTAAAACCCCTGCCTTTAGGCAGGCTGTTTTAACACCACAATGGCGATAGTCGTATAAAATGTAGGTATGACGGAATATCGCAAAGGTTCTCATACAGT
>JBEKEB010000019.1:0-30751 GCA_050014055.1 Anaerolineales bacterium
TGGGCTCCCAACACAAAGGCTGACTTCTGAATTACAATTACGCGCGTTGCAGCTGTCCGCACACCCATTGCCCCCCAATGCATTGAGACGTTACGAAAATCACTTTCTAGGAGTAATACAGTGCCAGAAATTAAGATTGGAAATAGCTTGGTTGGTGATGGACATCCTTGTTACATCGTCGCGGAAATTGGCATCAACCACAATGGCGATATCAACATTGCCAAAAAGCTGATTGAAGTTGCGGCAGCGGCAAAGTGTGACGCAGTAAAATTTCAGAAGCGGACGGTCGAGGTGGTTTACCCAGCCGAGGAACTGGCACGCCTGCGCGAAAGCCCCTTCGGCAGTACTAATGGTGATTTAAAGTATGGTCTGGAATTTGGCCAGGAGGATTACGCCGAAATCGATCGCTTTTGCAAGCAAAACAATATCACCTGGTTCGTGTCCTGCTGGGATGAGCAGGCGGTTGATTTCATCGAGCAGTTTGACGTGCCATGTTATAAGATTGCCTCTGCCTCCCTGACCGATGACGAACTGCTCCGCTATACGCGTTCCCAGGGGCGTCCCATTTTCATGTCCACCGGCATGAGCACACTGGAGCAGGTCGATCATGCGGTTGAGCTGCTGGGGAAAGAAGATCTTGTAGTTATGCATACCACCAGTACCTATCCCGCACTATATGAAGAATTGAATTTGCGCGTTATTCCCATGTTGAAAGAACGCTATGGTGTACCGGTGGGATATTCCGGCCACGAAACCGGGCTTTCAACATCCATTGCGAGTGTGGCGATGGGTGCTTGCGCGGTGGAACGTCACATCACGCTTGATCGCGCCATGTGGGGATCCGATCAGGCAGCTTCGGTCGAGCCACAGGGTTTCGCCCATCTGGTGCGGGACATTCGCCTGGTAGAGACTGCCATGGGCGATGGCATCAAACGCGTTATCGAGCGAGAAGTACCGATCATGAAAAAGCTGCGACGTGTTGATACAAAAGGAAGCGGCTTGTAGCAAGTTTTTGGATATGTCACTCAGCAGGAAAGGGATCCTTTCCGCACTTGAATGCCCCCGGTTCTGGCTGTGGGGCATTCAAAACGAAATCCACCCGCTAAATTCAGCGGCTGAATATACGGAGAATGATTGACACATATCGGCATCATGCAAGGTCGCCTGGTTCCCCCAACGGATAACCGAATCCAATGTTTCCCGCGGGAACGGTGGGTGGACGAGTTCGAACTGGCTGCCCAGGCCGGGCTGGATTGCATTGAATGGATCTATGACCTGTACGGGGCCGATGTTAATCCATTAGCGACCGATTCCGGTCTGGAAAAACTCAAAAATCTTTCAGCCAGGCACAAGGTCAAAATCCTGTCCATCTGTGCGGATTATTTCATGGATAAGCCTCTCGTTCGGGCCAACCAGACGGAATTAGAGCAGCGCCTCAATACTTTGCATTGGTTATTGGAGCGGGGCCGGTTGATCGGAATCAACCGGATGATTATCCCGTTTGTGGATACTTCGCGCATAGATAGTCAGGATGAGTTTGACGGGGTGGTGATGCTCTTGCAATGTGTTCTCGATGAGACTAGAGAGACTGGCACCGAAATTCACCTGGAAACTTCCCTGGCTCCCAACCGGTTCGCCGAACTTCTATCCAGATTGCCTGACCCGCGCCTGAAGGTGAATTACGATTCCGGAAATAGCTCGTCCCTGGGATATGCCCCGCGTGACGAATTTGCTGCCTATGGGGAGCGGGTGGGAAGCGTCCATATCAAGGACCGCTTGCTGGGAGCCAGCACGGTTCCTCTGGGGACCGGGGATGCGGATTTCCCAGCACTGGCTGAAGGTTTGAGGAAAGTGGCTTATAAAGGAGACTTTATCCTGCAGGTGGCACGCGGCAACAGCGGGGACGAAGTGGCCTGGGCCAGGCAGAACCGCGCATTTGTATTGCATCATTTCTGTCAGGACCAATGAATTTGACCTACAAGGACGATAAATAATGAAAATACTTATCATGGGACTCGGAGGAATTGGTCAACGCCATCTTCGCAACCTGCGGAAGTTGCGTGGTAATGATTTGGAAATCCTGGCATATGATCCCCGTCCCAATCCGCCGGTTCTAACCGACCAACTCAAGGTTGAAGAAGGGGCGAGCCTGGAGAGGAAATACAACCTGCGCATCTTCCCGGATATCGCACAGGCTTTGGCGCAAAAGCCACAGGCTGTTTTCGTTTGCAATCCCACCAGCCTGCACGTCCCGGCGGCAATCAGGTCAGCTCGGGCGGGTTGCGCATTATTCATCGAGAAACCGCTCTCGCACAACCTGGATCAGGTGGACGAATTGATCGATCTGGTGGAAAATAGCCACCTGGTGGCCGTAATCGGCTATCAGATGCGTTTCCATCCGTGCCTGCAACGCCTGCACGAGCTGGTTCAAGAAAAGAAAGTTGGCCGGATTCTTTCTGTAAGGGCGGATGTTGGTGAATACCTGCCAGGCTGGCATACCTATGAGGATTATCGCCAGGGTTATGCGGCCAGGCAGGATTTGGGAGGAGGCGTAATCCTCTCGCAAATCCACGAATTTGATTATCTTTACTGGCTGTTCGGAATGCCTGGCCGCATATTCGCGCTGGGGGGGCATCTGAGCAACTTGCAAGTTGATGTCGAAGATACAGCCGATACCCTGCTGGAGTGTGCAATGAATGGCTACCCCATTCCCATCAGCTTGCATCAGGATTACATCCAAAATCCATCCAAACGTTCCTGCGAGATCGTCGGAGATGCCGGGAAAATCCTGGTGGATATCCGGGCACTTACGGTGGAAGTCTTTGACGGCCAGGGCAATTCCGTTGAGACCAGTTCATACAAGGATTTCCAACGCAATCAGTTATTCCTGGATGAATTGAATTACTTCCTGGTTGGTATGCAGGGGAAAGATGTGCCACTGGTGAATCTGCGCGACGGTGCAAAAAGCCTGCGTATGGCGCTGGCGGCGAAAGAGTCCCTGACCACAGGGAAGGTTGTTGAATTGGAAAGGTAAAAGCAAATGGAGAACGCAAAGAATCTATTTGACCTGACCGGCCGAGTGGCAGTTATCACCGGTGGAACCGGGTTGTTGGGCCAGCAGCATGCCGAAGCAATTGCCCGGGCCGGCGGGATCCCCGTCCTGGCGGATATCCGGGTGAACGGAGTCGACCCACAAAGCCAGGCCTGGAAGGCGCGTTTCGGTGAGCAGGCGTGCGCCATCCAGACCGACATTATTGACCCCGAGAGCGTTAAAAATTTATTACAGATTGTACTGGAGAAATTCGGCCGGGTCGATATCCTGGTCAACAATGCAGCCAATAACCCCAAGATGGAAAACAAAGCCGAGGTTGAATTTTCCCGCCTGGAATTCTTCCCGCTCGAACAGTGGGATGCAGACCTGAATGTCGGGCTGAAAGGCGCCTTCCTTTGCTCCCAGGTTATCGGAAGTGAAATGGCCCGTCGCAAGATGGGCGTGATTGTAAATGTGGCTTCCGATCTGGCAGTCATCGCGCCCGACCAGCGACTTTATCGCAAGCCGGGCTTGCCCGAGGACCAGCAACCGGTCAAGCCAGTGACTTATTCGGTGGTGAAAACCGGGTTGGTCGGTCTGACGCGTTACCTGGCGACTTACTGGGCCGGCTGCGGCATCCGGGTGAATGCGATTTCTCCAGGAGGTGTATACAATAACCAGGCAGATGATTTTGTCGAGCGGCTTGCAAACCTGATTCCCCTGGGGCGCATGGCGAATGCCAACGAATACCAGGCTGCCATTCTTTTCCTGTGTTCGGATGCATCCTCTTATATGACTGGTTCCAATCTGGTTATTGATGGTGGCAGAAGCTGCTGGTGAATCTGGATTGTATTTTTAGAAAGCAGATTAAGATGGATCCTACTAAACTTGAAGAGGAATTAAGAATTCACACCCACATCATGGAAGAGACGGTGGCGCAGTGTTCGCCAATCATTGATGACATTAGCGGGTGTCTGGTTGAATGCTTCCGCAAGGGAAACAAGGTCATGTTGTGTGGTAACGGGGGCAGTGCGGCCGATTCGCAGCACATGGTAGCAGAATTCGTCAACCGCTTCCGCCTGGAGCGGGCCGCCTTGCCAGCCATTGCGCTGACAGTGGACACATCCATCCTGACATCCATAGGGAATGATTCATCATACGAATTCACCTTCTCACGCCAGGTCGAAGCCTTGGCAAAGCCTGGCGATATTCTGGCCGTAATAAGTACGAGTGGCGGTTCTGCCAATGTCCTCAAGGCGTTGGAGGTGGCTCGGGAGCGCCGCGTCAAAACGGTTGGTTTCACCGGCGAAAAAGGGCGCAAAAGCATGGCACCGAAATGCGACCTATGCCTGGTCGTCCCCTCGGTGGACACGCCGCGGGTGCAGGAAGCGCATGAGTTCATCTGGCATGTCATCTGCGGTATGGTGGAACAGGTGTTGTTTGGAGAGTAAGGTAATCGGGCCGTCCAAGATGTCACCCAGCAGTGCTATTATCGGATCAGCTGATCCTGAAAGAACCAATAAGGACGATTGCGGACGTAGTCTCTCGTCAGATAATAGCTTTGCTGCAAGGTAACTTATGCAAACCTTCTCCAAAAAATTCCTTCGATTTATACAACAGCCCGCTTTTCTGGCGTTTGTATATTTTATTGGCATAAGTATCGTGATGACTTACCCGATGATCATGAAGATGCGCACGGAAGCGATCGGCGCTGGCGGGGGAGACGGGACCTACTTCATTTGGTTGGTTGCCTGGTACCAGAAAGCACTTTTCCAATTAAAAATATCGCCATTTTTTGCCCCTTCCCTGAATTACCCGCAGGGCTGGAACCTGGCGACAACCGATATCACCCCGGCGATGGTGATACTGGCGCTGCCGGGAAGCCTGCTGGTCAGCCCCACCTTTGGCTATAACTTTGCCATGCTGCTCAGTTTTATCCTGTCCGGTTGGGGCATGTATTTGTGGGTGAAACATCTCACGGGTGATGCGCTTGCCGGTTTGGTGGCAGGGACGGTCTTTGCCTTCCTGCCATTCCGCATGGCGCATTTTGTAGTTGGCCACCTGAGTCTGGCAGGCACGCAATGGTTTCCATTCTATTTTTGGGGCTTGTTCGACCTGCTGAAGCAGGAAAAGTTTTCCTGGAAGCCGGTACTGATGGCTGGCATCGCAGCGGGTCTGATCGGTATGACCAGCCCATATTATGTCTACATGACCATCCTGATATCGGGTGTCTTCCTGCTGGGATTCATCATTTTCAAAGGATATAAGCGCCTGAAGTATGCGGCGTTTTGGAAAAGCGTGCTGGCCTTTGGTCTGTTGGCGGCGCTGCTGGTAGGGCTTTCGATGCTACCATATCTTCGCCTGAATTCTGAGAATGGCCTGGCCTCACGCTCGGCAGATTATTTAAACCGCTATTCAGCCAGCCCGACGGACTACGTCATTCCGTCGATCAAGCAGTTCCTGTGGGGGAAGTGGATTGACGATACCTTCAGCCCGGAAATATTCCAGGAGTCAACCCTTTACATCGGGGCGGTGGCATTCGTGCTGGCGGTCTTCGCGTGGATCAAGCGCCGCCAGCTCCGGCATCCGGAATTGGCGGATATCGCCATCCTGGTGGCGGCGGCCGGGTTTGTGCTTTCCTTGGGAATCCAGTTGCACTGGCTGGGAAAAATAGTAGTTTCCTTACCGCGGTTTTTACAACCCATCTTTCACCAGACACACATGCCTTCGATCTACCTGCCAGCTTATTACCTGTTTCGTTATCTGCCCTTCTTTTCTAAAATGCGGGTGATGATGCGGTTCGGGTTGTTCGCGCTGATCTTTTCGAGTCTGATGGCCGGCCTGGGGGCTTACTTGCTGACGAAATCAGCCTCCTCCAAGGCTAAACGCTGGGTGGGGATCGGCCTGTTGGTCTTGGTATTCATCGACTTCTATCCCGGTGTTTTGAAGGGTTTCAGCGTGACCCAGGCCCGCCCGGTGGATAGCTGGTTGGCTGCCCAGCCAGACACCGGAGCAGTCGCGCAATTCCCCTTTACCCAGGAGTCTGATCAGGGCCAGGTTTACGATACGCTGGTTTACCAAAAACCCTTCCTGGGCGGTTATTTCAACGCCAACGCTCCGGAACAATACGAACGCATCCAGACGGTCATGGCAACTTTCCCATCCCAGAATAGCGTGAACCAGCTCAGGCAATTAGGAGTGACATACGTGGTGGTGGATTCTTCCCGCTACGAAAACTTTCCCGAGGTTGATGGGAAGATCCAATCTTTTGGTTTGCATTTGTTGCATGTCAGCCTGGCAGAATATGTTTATGGTTTGCCTTGACCTGACATACTCAACCCGATTTATATGTAAAGGAAATTGATATGAAACGAGAAATTAGAATCGGTAAACAAATGGTAGGCGATGGTCATCCTATCTACATTATTGCCGAGATTGGCATTAATCATAATGGCAGTCTGGAGATCGCCAAGCAGATGATCGACGCGGCGGTCCATGCAGGTGCAGACGCGGTGAAATTCCAGAAACGGACCCCCGAGGTCTGTACCCCACCCGAACAGCAGAAACAGATGCGGGATACCCCCTGGGGCTATATCACCTACCTGGATTATCGATACAAGGTCGAATTCGGTGAGGACGAGTATCGTGAAATTGACCGGTATTGCAAAGAAAAGGGCATTGACTGGTTCGCCTCGGTCTGGGACGAAGCATCAGTGGACTTTATGGAGAAATTCAATCCCCCCGTCTATAAGATTCCATCCGCCTCGCTGACTGACCACAACTTGTTGCGTTACGTTCGTAAGACCGGCAGAGCGCTGATACTTTCCACCGGCATGTCGACGATAGACGAGATCCGTGCGGCGGTGCAGCAGGTGGGGACCGATGAGCTGGTCATCACACACTGCACAAGCACTTACCCTTGCCAACCGGATGAACTTAATCTGCGCATGATCCAGACCCTGCGGGCAGAGTTCCCCTGCCCGATAGGTTATTCCGGGCATGAAGTCGGGCTTATCCCACCACCTGTGGCAGTGGCCCTGGGTGCATGCATGGTGGAACGCCATCTGACGCTTGACCGGGCCATGTGGGGATCCGACCAGGCTGCTTCAGTGGAGCCAGGAGGCTTCCAAAGGTTGGTTATGTACACACGAGTGGCAGAAGCCTCGCTCGGAGACGGCGTCAAACGTGTTTTCGAGAGTGAACAAGAATCGCTTAAAAAGCTGCGCCGGTTTGTAACAGATGATCGGTTCCGGGATAAAAAAGAGGTCCTATGACTGAGATCCAAATTGGCGATCGTCTCATCGGTAACGGCCATCCCACTTATATCATTGCCGAGATCGGTGTAAATCATAATGGTATCCCGCAATTGGCTTTCGAGTTGATTGATATCGCAGTGGAAGCAGGAGCGGATGCGGTTAAGTTTCAGAAGCGTAATTTAAGAACTCTCTACCCTAAGAAATACCTGGATAATGTCAATGCGGGTGAGAAGAGTCTGCGTTATCTGCTCCCCATTCTGCAAAAAGTGGAATTACCGGATAGTACGTATCAGGAAATCGTTAAATATTGCAAGAAAAAAGGCATTACGTTTTTGTGCTCTCCCTTTGACAGGGAAAGCGCCGACTTTTTGGAGACTTTGGATGTTCCAGCCTACAAAGTGGCTTCTGCGGATTTGACCAACCTGCCTTTGATAGACCATCTTGTCAAAAAGAAGAAGCCCCTCATTTTGTCCACCGGCATGTCCCGACCGGACGAGGTAGATTTCACGGTTAAATTTCTCAAAGAACGTAATGTGCAATTTGCCTTGTTGCACTGCAACAGCACCTATCCGGCTGCTTTTGAAGATATCAATCTACGATACATGGATCAATTGCGCAAATACAATGTACCGGTGGGTTATTCAGGTCATGAGCGCGGCATTGCCGTCTCCATGGTCGCGGCAGCATTGGGAGCGAATATCCTTGAGCGGCATATCACCCTGGACCGGGCCATGGACGGCCCCGACCATGCTGCCAGCCTGGAACCTCAAGGATTCAAGAAAATGGTACGGGATATCCATTTGGTAACTCTGGCCCTGGGTACGGGTGAGGAGAAATTTTTCTCGCGCGGTGAGATCCTTAATCGCGAAACTCTGGCAAAGAGCCTGGTAGCGGCACGGCAGATCGAACCAGGTGAGATCATTACCGACGAGATGATCACGGTCAAAGGACCCGGATTGGGTCTTTCTCCGCAAAGATATCCGGAGTTGCTGGGCAGGCGTTCCGAACGGGTTGTTGGGGAGGATGAGCCTTTTGTAGAAAGCGACCTTGGTATTCACCCTGAACGGGAGATGGAACACACACTACCCATGCAATGGGGCTTCACCGTGCGCTTCCGCGATTACAAAGAGTTGATGGTTCATAAACCTCAGTTTCTGGAATTCCATTTCACGGATGCTGATCTGAAAGAAAAATATGCGGGCGCCGATTACGATATGCCGCTGGTCGTGCATGCCCCGGAGTTTTGGGAACGTACGCTGGTGGACCTGTGTGCAACAGATGTAAAGCAGCGGATCGCCTCCGTGGCTCTGATCCAGAAATCTGTCAACCAGACACGTGATATGGCAAAACATTTCAAAGGAAAGCCCAAGGTGATCGTCCATGCCGGTGGAATGACACTTGACCAATCCATTCACGATAATCGACCTCTTTATGAGAACCTGAGTCGCTCGGTCGAGCAGATTGATTCCGAAGAGGTGGAGATCCTACTCGAAAACCTGCCGCCGCATCCCTGGTACTTTGGCGGCCAATGGATCACGAATGCCTTCATGGATGCAAATGAAATCCGCGATTTTATCATCCCTCGAAAGCTGAACATCTGCTTTGATACCTCCCATTCGAAACTCTATTGCAACTGGGCGCACGTTGATTTTTACGAGCAGGTTCGGAGTCTCCTGCCGTATACCCATCATTTGCATATCTCGGATGGTTCCGGTCTGGATGGGGAGGGTTTGCAGATAGGCGAGGGTAACATTGATTGGGTGCGCTTCTTCCACGTTACGAAAGACTACCATGGCACGATGATCCCCGAGATCTGGCGCGGACACCAGCATGCTGGGCAGGGTTTCCTTCAGGCCATCCAGCGTCTCTCCGTTGCGTATTCCAAGGCCCATGAGGAAGACGAGTCAAAAGCGAGTCAAACGTGAGTGTGTTAACTTTGGCGCAGCCAATCTTTCGACGCCTACAGACTGCTTCGAATAGCCTTAAAAATGACTGGCAAACCATCCTGATGGCACGCCAGGTGGCGAGTCATGGTCATTTGGATCAAGAGCGGCTGCCGGTGGTCTTTTTCAACGCCTCCACGCGTATCCGTGGGCACAGCCAGAACGCGGCTTTTTCGCTATTGGCCTCCTGGGCGGTGCGGCTGACCGGCGTGCGTGTCATCCATTTTGTCTGTTGGGCTGGCATGAGCCGCTGCGTTCTGGGTACGGATCAGGATGCCCCGGAAAGTGCAATGCCGTGCAAATTGTGCATCCGGCAGTCAGAGGTGAATACCACCGGGGCGGACGCACGCATTTTTACTTATCAGCAGGATGATCAACTCGCCGCAATTCTGCAGACTTTGAGCCTGGATGAACTTCTGATTTACGAACAACCCCTGTCTGAGTTTGGCGGTTCGCTCCCGCTGGGCCAATTGGTCCTGCCTTCCCTGCGATGGAGATTGCGCCTGCAGACCATCGCTGATGACCAGGCGACCCGTTTTATCTGCCGAGAGTTTATGCTTTCGGCCTGGAATATAGCGCGCAAATTCAGCATTTTGCTCGAAAAGGTCAAACCACAGGCAGTTGTTCTGTTCAACGGTATACACTTTCCCGAAGCAACGGCGGCCTGGTTGTGCCGCCAGCGCGGCGTGCGTGTCATCACACATGAATCCGGTTTCCAGCCCTTCAGCGGTTATTTTGTGGAAGGTGACGTCACCACCTATCCCATCACCATTCCCGACGTGGACCTTAATCCTGAGCAAAACGCCCGCCTGGATGCAGACCTGCAAAAACGTCTGCAGGGCGATTTCAGCATGGCGGGCATCCAGTTCTGGAATGAGATGCATGGCCTGCCGGATGAACTGGTACAAAAAGCTGCCAAATTCAAACAAGTAGTGGCGGTCTTCAGCAATGTTATCTTCGATACGACCCAAATACATGCCAGCACGGTTTTTAAAGACATGTTCGCCTGGCTGGAAGCGTTGCTTGTTGTTATCAAGGCACATCCGGAGACGTTCTTTGTGTTGCGTGCCCACCCGGACGAGGCCCGTCCAGGCAAGAGCAGCCGGGAGTCAGTGGCAATGTGGTTCGAACAAAAGGCTGCTGGGCTCCCCAATATAGCCTTCATACCACCGCAGGAACGCATCAGCTCGTATGAGCTCATACGGCTAACCAAATTCGTGCTGACATACAACTCCCAAATTGGCCTTGAGGCTATGTTGATGGGTGTCCCGGCCCTGGGCGCGGCCCAGGCTCCGTTTGTAGATTACGATACCGTCTTTTTCGAACGCAACCAGGAGGCCTACCTGCACCGCCTGGAATTTTTTTTGACAGCGCCACGGCTTGAAGTCCCGGAAGACGCTGTGAGACGCACACGGCGCTTCATGTATTACCGGTATTATCGATTCTCCCTGCCATTTGGTGCATTTATCGAATCCACTGCTCCGAGCGGGTATGTACGCCTGAAAAAATTCTCCTGGCGGGCTTTGGATAAATCGCCCACTGCACTTGCCCTGCAGGATGGGCTTTTGCACGGTAAACGGTTTGAATTGGATGTCTAGCTGCTCCGTGGGAATCCGCGTTTATAATGAGTGACCTATGGTCCAATTCGTTGCCCTCGTCCCCATGCGCCATCATTCCCAGCGTGTCCCTGGTAAGAACTACCGCCCGCTGGCGGGCAAACCGCTCTACCAGCATATAATTTCTACGCTGTTATCCGTTCCTGAGATTTCCACGGTAGTTGTGGATACGGATTCCGAGCCGGTCATGGATGGGCTGCGGCGGGATTTTCCACAGGTGGTTATTGTGCCGCGCCCGGAACATTTACGGGACGATTCCGTCCCGATGAATGAGATTCTGTTATACGACACATCCATTGTGCAGGCAGATTTTTACCTGCAGACCCACAGCACCAACCCGTTGCTGCGCCCGGAGACGATTTCGAAGGCGTTGCAGACTTTTTTGTCCGATTATCCGACCCATGACTCGCTCTTCTCGGTAACGCGTCTGCAGACCCGGCTGTATGATCAACTTGGGCACGCGCTCAACCACGATCCGAATATATTGCTGCAGACTCAGAACCTTCCCCCGGTCTATGAAGAGAATTCCTGCATCTATATTTTTACACAGGAAAACCTGGAACGGCGCCACAACCGTCTCGGCGAACGCCCTTTGATGTTCGAAATGGGTGCTGATGAAGCCTGGGATATTGATGATGAACTGGACTTTGCCATTGCTGATTTTCTGGTGCAGCATCGCATGAAATAAGTCGACCACAGAAAGCAAACGATACCGTTTGCAGAAATTCAAGAGATCACCATGAAAAAGAACATATTAAAAATATTGAACGCTCCCTGGTACTTCGCCCTCTTTGCCGCTTATCCGGTACTGGCATTACTTTCATACAATATCTCGCAGGTCCGTTATAGTGCAGGAATCCGTCCTTTGATAATTTCGGTTGCAGTGGCGGCGCTGTTGTTCCTGCTTTTTCGCCTAATCTATAAGAATTGGTACCGGGCGGCGTTTGCCACGGCTGTGTTTACTGTCTTGTTCTATACCTATGGTCAGGTCTTTGACCAGGTTCAGAAGAAATGGAAGGTCCCCTACCTGCCCATATGGTTGGGCGTGCTCTGGCTGGTCCTGCTTGCCCTGGCGCTGGTCCTGGCGGGCTGGAGTAGAGCCCACTTCCAGGGCCTGGCGCTGACATTGAATATCATCTCGCTTGGCCTGGTGGTCTATGCGGTCGGCATGGTAGTCTCGGAAGTGCCCATTGGCAAAGTGTCGGATAAACCAGCTGACCCGCATGCACCGGTGCAGACGCTGCATATCACTGATGGGCAAACCCCGCCGGATATCTACTATATTATTCTCGATTCTTATGGGCGTTCGGATCTGTTGGCAGCAAATCTTCATTACGATAACAGCGCTTTCATATCGGACTTGGAGAAAATGGGTTTCTACGTTGCAGATTGCAGCCAAAGCAACTATCCTCGTACCGATGTCTCGCTGGGATCTTCTTTAAATATGGATTATCTTCAGAATTTGAATGACAAATTCAACCCCAAGAACGAAGACCGCACCCAACTCTGGCAGTCCATCCTCAATAGTACGGTCAGTTACGAGCTCGAGAACGCTGGATATAAGACGATCGCTTTTGCCACCGGTTTTGCTTTTACCGAGATGACTTCAGCGGATGTCTACCTGTCGCCATCCCCGGTCTGGTCGGCGTTGACCGAGTTCGAAATACTGCTTATGCGTACCACCCCGCTCCGCCATCTGGAAGATCTGGGGCTGGTTAATCTCGAGCAGATTGATGGGCAGCGTTATCGCGATCGCACCGAATTGGACTTGAATAGTATGAAGATGCTTGCCCATATGACAGGGCCCAAGTTCGTGTTTATTCATATGGTTATCCCGCACCCCCTGTTCGTCTTTGCTTCGGATGGTTCGCCCACCAATCCATCCCTGTTCATGGATGCAAATGGCATTTACTCGCAGGTAAACTATTACAAGGGATATCTAAATCAGGTCGCCTATATTGATGGTCAGATTGAAAAAGCTGCGCACACCCTGTTGGCCGATTCGCCCAATCCGCCGATCATTATTATTCAAGGCGACCATGGTCCCTGGCTCCAAACCGGCAGTGACCAGTTCAAGATCCTGAATGCATATTACCTGCCAGGTCATAGTAATGTGCTCTATCCGAGCATTTCACCGGTTAATACTTTCCGCCTGATCTTTAATACTTTCCTGGGAGCGGATTATCCTCTTCTGAAAGATATCAGTTATGATTCCCCCGTCCCGTATGTTTTTAATCTTAGCCCGGTTTCCAATCCCTGTTCCGGAAAATAGGTCAGCCCATGCCTACCATCCTTTTTTCTGCCCCTTACATGCTCAAGTCTCTTGACCGGTTCCGCCCGGAGCTTGAACGCTATGGAATGGACCTGATTACGCCTGAAGTCCACGAACGGCTCGAAGAAGCCGACCTGCTGAAATATGCCGGTAAATTCGATGCGACCATCTGCGGAGATGACCATTACACATCACGCGTCCTTGAAGCCTGCGCCCCGCGCTTGAAAGTTATTTCCAAGTGGGGTACTGGCATCGATTCAATCGATGCGGCTGCCTGCGCTAGGCTGGGTATCAAGCTTTTCCGGACGACAAATGCCTTCACTTTGCCGGTAGCCGATACGGTGATGGGCTATCTGCTGGCTTTTGCCCGCCGGCAGCCATGGATGGATAAAGCCATGAAAGCCGGTGTGTGGGATAAGATCCCCGGACGGGCTCTGCATGAGTGTACACTGGGCATTATTGGAGTCGGTACCATTGGCAAGACGCTTACCCGCCGGGCGCGCGCCTTTGGGATGAGGGTACTCGGTAATGACATTGTGGAGATTGACCATGTTTTCATCGCGGAGACGGGCATCCAGATGACCACCCTCGAGGTGCTGCTTTCCTCGTCCGACTTTGTTTCCGTAAACTGCGATCTGAACCCGACCAGCTATCACCTTATTAATGGCCGAACCCTGCGTTTTATGCGCAAGGAAGCGGTACTAATAAATAGCGCCCGCGGCTCGATCGTGGATGAAGCCGCACTGGTGGAGAGCTTGGAAGAAGGCGTCATAGGTGGCGCCGCTCTGGATGTATTCGAAGTGGAGCCATTGCCGGCTGGCAGTCCTCTCAAACAGATGAATAATGTTCTTCTTGCTCCGCACAACTCCAATTCCAGCCCGGCTGCCTGGGAGCGGGTACATTGGAATACGATCAAGAACTTGATCGAGGGGCTCGGGATGCCTTTCGACGAGAGTATGCATGTCTGAAAAGAACACCAGGAACGCAAACCATAATACGGAAGGAAAAAATCATGACCAGATCGCAACCGTTGCATGAAGCTACGCAAAAGACGGTGCTCATCACCGGCGCAGCCGGCGGGATTGGACGCGCCAGTGTCGCCCTGTTCGCTGAAAAAGGTTGGCGCGTTATCGGCGTGGACCGCGCTCCATTTGGCAAGCATTTCCCCGCCAACGGTTTGTTTATCCAGAGCGAAATTTCCCATCCCGAATCGATGGAAGCTATTTTCCACCAGGTGCAGGGTTTTACCAAAACCCTGGACGCATTGGTAAACAATGCAGCCGTGCAGGTGGCCAAGCCACTTGTCGACACTTCCGTGGAAGAATGGGATATGGTGATCGCCAATAATCTGCGGCCGGCCTTCCTGCTTTCCAAGCTGTCCTATCCGCTTTTAAAAAGGGCAGGAGGCGGGGCGATTGTCAACGTCTCCTCGGTCCATGCAGTACAAACTTCGGCGAATATCGCGGCTTATGCCACCAGCAAGGGCGGTCTACTGGCGCTGACTCGGGCCATCGCCATCGAGTTTGCCAGTGATAACATCCGTGTCAATGCCATCCTGCCCGGCGCAGTGGACACCCCCATGCTGCGTGCGGGGCTGGACCGGGGCCACCTGGCAGGTGAAGATGTGCACACCCGCCTGGACAACTTGGCCCGCAAAACGGTTAACGGACGGGTCGGCAGACCCGAAGAAATTGCCCACGCCATTTATTTCCTGGCGGATGATACTCAATCCTCATTTATGACCGGCCAGGCCATGATCGTGGACGGTGGCGCGACGGCAAGGTTAAGTACCGAATGAAGCAGGCAGTTAAACGGATTACGCCTGAACCACTCTGGAACGCAGCCCGCTCCAGCTATGATGCCCTCGTGCGCCTACCGGATCTTCCGGCGGCAACCCTGCACCCCTGGCGGCGGGAGAGCAGGAAACGCCTGATCGCGCTGAAAGATATTCACAAGGGGGAACGTTGTTTCATTATAGGTAATGGCCCATCTTTACGGGAAACTGACCTTAGAAAGCTGAGGGGAGAATTTACCTTTGGCCTGAACCGTATCTACCTGCTTTTCCCCGAATTGGGTTTCACAACGACCTATTTCCTCTCGATGAATGATTTGGTCATCGAGCAATGCGTAGCGGAAATCCAGGCCCTGCCAATCCCAAAATTCCTGACCTGGCGCTCACGCCGTTTTCTGAGTCCTACCGAGGATACCCATTTTCTTTATACCACTTATACCGGCCCAAAATTCGCGTGCGATGTTACCGGCAGGTTGTGGGAAGGCGCGACGGTAACCTATGTAGCTTTACAATTGGCTTATCACATGGGTTTCGGAAAAGTCATCCTGATCGGGGTAGACCATAATTTTGTCACCAAAGGCGATGCGAATAAAACCATCACCTCTCAGGGTGATGATCCCAACCACTTTGCCCCGAATTATTTTGGTAAAGGTTTTAAGTGGCAACTCCCCGACCTGGAGACTTCCGAACGCGCTTATCGCCTGGCCAAAGCCGCCTTTGAAGCCGATGGGAGGGAGGTTTTAGATGCCACTATTGGTGGCAAGCTGATGGTTTTCCCCAAGGTGGATTACAATGACTTATTCAAGTAGCTCATTGCGGGGTGTCAACAGCAATTTCCGGATAATTCTAAAAGATCATATCTTCAATATACTTTTTATTGTTGTCGCTTTTTTGTCCATTTCGCTTCGAGTGGGGTTGGTGTGGTTTAACCGGCAGTCGAATGATAATCATATGCAAGTGGTCCAGCTGATGCTGGCTTCCTCCCGCTTACCTCAAAAACAAGACTGTTGGGAATGTTTTCAACCCAAATTGTTCCACTTTACGGTCACAAAAGTTGTCCAGGTATTGGGATTAAGCAGCCTTTCAATAAATGGACTAAGTCTGGTGGCGGAAATCATCAACCTGCTGGCGGGTCTGGTCACGCTGGCGGTCGCTTGGGTTTTTATTGTGCGCCTGCCGGTAAAAAATAAATGGCTTAAGTTGTTGGCATTCGGGCTGGTGGCCCTGAACCCGGTGCTGATTGGTATCAATTCCCAGGCAACCAACGATACTTTTGCGATTCTCTTCTCCACGTTGGCAATTTACTGTACTTATGTTTTTCTCCAACGGAAAAGGATCGCACCTTTTTTACTCGCCATCCTGTTTGCTGCGCTCGGGATCGCCTCAAAGACGAATGCCTGGGTGACAGCCATTGTCATTGTAATAACCTTGTTCATCCAGACTTTATCCAAACCCGGCCGATATTTGAAGTCTGCGATTGATGCCATAGCATTTCTATTTGCAGTTCTATTACTGAGTGTAGTAAATCCTTTAACCCAATATGTGACCAATTATGAAGAATATGGCAAACCAGTTTTAATGAATATAAATACACTTCCCCTGCCACCGCTTGTCGGGATAACGAAATACAACGACCGGGGCGGTATTCTCTCCATCCGGGATGGTTTCTTTACCTTCAAGTTTATCAATCTTCTCGAGCATCCCCGGATTGATTATGAACATGACAATTACCCGCCCAACCGCACCTCGTTCTGGACCATGCTTTATGCAAGCGCTAATTCAGCCAGCTTTTCCAATTATCCGCCTTCCTGGACCACCTCTGGGACACAAGGTTTTTTGTTGGATCAAGGGATTTTCATCCTGGCAATCCTGCCTTTCTTCCTTCTATTGATGGGCGGCTTGATGGAAACTTTTGTTTTGCTAAGGGGAATTTTTAGACGAGATTCTATTGCCCTTCAAAATACAAGCTATGGGCTGTTTAGCTTGACTTTTATCGGGTATATTGCTTTTGCCATTTTATATGCATTGTTATATCAAACGTTCCTTGTATTAAAGGCAATTTTTATCTTTCCCGCTTTACTTGTCTTTCCTTTGCTTTTCCTTCGAACTGCTGAGCCAGCCTATGCATTTTTGTTTAAACGCCTCAAATGGAGTGTTCATATACTCGATGTTGACATAATTGCGTTAGTAATCCTCTATATAATGGATATTGTGATGATAATCATCCGTATCCATTTGTATCATTGACCCACATTCTCCATCAGGAAGTATAAATAATAGAACCACCCTGGTTCAGATAAAAAAATTCTGTCCTTGCTAAACGAATGGATAAAGTCCAAATTATGAAGAAACTCGCTTTGTTTAGTGTATTTGAGGGATTGATAACGCTTATTATTCTGATCATCATCCCGGTAGATCCCAAGAACAGCATATTCCTTGGTTTTTCCGTGGAGCGTTGGGTCTTGATCGGATGTATTTTGTTGATGGAGGGGATATTCATCACTTTGCTAATCATTAACAGGTACGAAACATGGAGAGAGATTGTCGACAGGTTCATGCAGACAAGGTGGGTGTCAATACTATTTCTTCTGGCTTTTCTTACATTTGTCAGTCTTGTTGGAGTCTTTGGAGAAAACACCGCCGTTAATATTCGGCTGAGACCAGTGCTTATTTATGGAAGCCTGATAAGCATCCAAATGGTCATATATCAATTGATTGCATATCCCAACATCGGGCAATTTGGTGAGGAGATGGTAAGCTGGTTAAAAAGGATAAATGTGGTTTTTTTGTTTTCCCTTTTTGTGGCTCTGCCCCTGTTATTTGCAAGTGCAATTAAACAGAATTATCCGTTGGGATATGCCGGTCTATATACACAGATGGCTGTCGAGATTGCAAAATCGAATTTTCATCTTCCTCTCAGTGTGCCTTTTTACGGGCCAGGAGGTATTCCGTTTGCCTATCCTCCCCTGGCACTATATCTGATGGCGGTGTTTATCAAGCTGGGGATGTCTGTGTGGAGCTATTTGCGATTTGCGCCTCCGATATTAAGCTGGTTGTCCCTGATCCCTTTATTCGTCCTGGCCAAGCGTATTTCGAGATCAAATTTAGGGGGCTTGGTGGCGGTGGTTCTAGCTGCATCCTCGTACGATCTTTTTGATATGCAAACAACATCCGGGGGGATAGTTCGAGCATTGGCATTTGGGCTGGGGCTGCTGGCTCTGTATTTTTTTGATCGGATGGTTGAAACGTTCCGCTGGCGTGATGCCGTCCTGGCGGGTGTGTTCTTTGGCCTGACGGCTCTGGTCCATTTGGGGTATGCCTATTTTTTTGCCTTGTGGATTGGAGTTTGGGTGGTCACGCATCCTCGACGGCAGAATTGGATGGGAGCAGGTGTAGTGGTGGTAGTCAGCCTTGCGTTTACATTGCCCTGGATCATGATAATGCTGGAGAGGTATGGGCTCTCGATCTTTGTAAATGCATTCCCTTCCCACGGTGCTACCAGCTTTATATCTTTAATTCAAAACCCGGTCAATCTGATGCCTGTTTTACGTTACAACCTGCAAGCAGTACTCGAGCAGCCATGGTTCCTCGTGTTGGTTTTAGCAGGTCTAATTTGCCTGTTGGTCCAAAAGAAGTTTACCCTTCCTTTGTTATTCCTTTTAGTACCTATCATGATTCCTGGGATCCTTTTAACATTAATAGTACCCATTCTGATTGCAGGCTACGTCCTATCTTTCTTATATCGCTCTATTACATCAAATAAGTACATCACGAATAAACCGTTGGAGAAATTGATCTCATCTATCGTTCTTGTGGGGATTTTTATCCCGATCTACCTCCAGTCATTTAATCGTTTGAGCCACACGATACCGGGAGTAAATCAAGAAATGCTTGAAATGGCAAGTTTTATTAAGAATAATACACCTCCCCAGGCGAGTTACCAAAATTTATTCTGGGACGCGAATGAAGCCGAATGGCTTCCTTATCTTACGGAAAGAAACCCGGACATTGCAAATTGGGGCGGTGAATGGATTGGGACTTATAAAGCTGAAAACGTTTATAGGGATGAATTGAATAAGTGTGAACAAGATTTAACCTGCCTTGAGGAAAAACTAATGGCAACAGGTAGATTACCCGACATGCTTATAATTTTAACCAGCCAGCAGGCATGGTCTGCTGTACTTTCAAAAAGCCTAAAGTGGCAGAATGTGTATGCAAACTCATCATTTATTGTTTGGGAATCCAAGTAGATTTACTACCTTTAATTACTTATAAATGGATAAGATAAACTTGGTGATATGATGCGCTGGTCGTTATATTTGATCTCTTAATATCTAGCAAGTCCTGGTATGGACCAATCAATACTATATAATGATCTATATTAGGGAGACCTTGTTAATCAACTGCGTATTCCGGTAAATACTTATGCGAAAAAATTCGGTCTTTTTTAAGCGTTCAAGCGACTTTTTGAAAGAATATAAACAAGATTGGTGGTTGATCCTGGCGATGACCCTTGCTAGTATCTTGATAACTGTGCCGATATATGTCCATCGTATTTATTCTTCTTCCGTAATCAGCGATTTTCCTGAACACATTCAATACGCAAAGTTAATTTTTAGTCAGCATTATCAACTAGTCCCGATTCTTAATCTTGCTCATCCAGCTTATCAACTATTGCTTATAGCAGTTTACCTGCTGGCGTTTCAGAAAGTTGGTATGTTTGCGATCGCGGTTTTGATCCAGGTTGTAGTACAAATTTTTACAGTTCTGATCATTTACTTCTGGTTTGGAAGAGGCCAGCAAAATAGAAATTGGCTGCGTGCCATTTGGGCGATCAGCCTGACACTGGTTGCACCGGTGATGGTTTTTGCGTTTTGGGACAAGCTTTTTTACCTCGGTTACATAGGCCTGTCGACTTATCACAACCCAACCATTCGTTTATTGCAACCAGTTGCTTTACTGGGTTTTTTTTGTGCCATGAGGATTTTTACACTTAAATCCAACTCATGGAAAGTTGTTCTTTCATCGATATTTCTTGTCGTTTTTTCGGCATTGATAAAGCCTAATTTATTATTATGTATCTTGCCGGCTATAGGGTTGATGGTTGTAATTTACCTGTTTAGGAGAAAGCCGATTGATTGGCGCTTATTGTTGGTTGGATTCTTCGTGCCAGGCATTCTGATCTTGTTAGTTCAGCTCTGGATAAACTATATTTTACCGGGGAATGGAAATGGTTCGATCGTATTCAGTCCATTGGGCGTAATGAGCGGATATTCGGGCTTCCTGTTGCCCAAATTTTTTCTGTCGATTTTATTCCCATTGGCAGTTCTTATCTTCAACTTCCGGCGGGTGGTTCGGGACAATACTCTTATGCTCGCATGGGTGGGCTTTTTTGCGGGCGTTCTCCAGATGTATCTTCTTGCAGAATCGGGTAATCGTTTTGGGAATGGAAACTTCATATGGGGAGCGCAGATCATGCTGTTTATCCTGTTCGTGGCCTCTGCCCGTTTTTTATGGCGCGAGAAACTGGCACCTGAGAAACTTTCAAAACGGGAGAAGACCGTAGTCTTGATCATTTATGCAGCTCATTTCCTGGCCGGGATCGCTTATTATGTCAGTCTCATGATTTTGGCTGGTTTTTCTTAATCAAACGATAATTATTAAACAACCACTCATCAAGTAATGCGACCAAAGATAGAACCAAACCGATTGTGAAAAAACATTAATGATCCCACTTGTCAGTATCATTACTCCTTCTTATAATCAGGCCCGTTTCTTGGAAGCCACCCTGCGCTCCGTGTTGGGACAGGATTACCCGAATATGGAATATCTGGTCGCGGATGGAGCCTCCACCGATGGCAGTGTCGAGATCATCCGCCGGTACGCCGACCGTCTGACCTGGTGGGTTTCCGAAAAGGATTCCGGCCAGTCGGAAGCCATTAACAAGGGCTTTCGCAGGGCGCACGGCGAATTCGTCGGCTGGCTGAATTCGGATGACATTTACCTTCCCGGTGCGGTCTCCGCGGCCATCCAGGTTTTTCAATCCCATCCGGAGGTGGGCCTTGTTTACGGCGATGCCCAGGCTATCGATGCGGACAGTAAGCCGTTTAATATGATGCGCGCCCGCCAGTACACTCTGGCAGATTTGATGGCATTCAACATTATTTGCCAACCAGCGGCTTTCATGCGGCGGTCGGTTTTGGAAGAAGCCGGCTATCTAAATCCGGCTTACCAGCTATTGATGGATAACTTGCTATGGATGTGCATGGCATGCAAGGCTCCGATTTTTTACACTCCTCAGACTTGGGCGGCAGCCCGTTACCATGACCAGGCCAAGAACCGCACACGCGGCGCCGCCTATGGACAGGAAGCCCGCCGGCTGATTGCCGATCTGAAATCCCGGCCGGAATTTTCCGAACTCATTCGAGCGGATGAGAAACGCATCATGGCAGGCGTGGAACGTTTTGACGCCTTTTATCTCGCGGACGCAGGTCGGCCCTGGGATGCCCTGCGCGCCTACGGACGAGCCTTCCATCTCCTCCCACAATCCACCCTGGGCGATTGGAAGCATGTTGTGTTTGCATTGTTGACTTTATTTGGGCTTCAAAAAATACGCAGCCTTTATGATGGTCTGCGCACAAAACATTTACGATGGAAATATAAATTATGAAATATCTCAACTTTATCCCTTCGCTGTTTACTCTGCCCTCAAATGAGCCAGGAACTATCCGAGAATTCAGGATGAGTTCGCTTTTTGAGTGTGTGCGGCAAAGCCGCCAACTCAATATGCTGTTCTTCTAAAGAATTGATATTCATTCCCTTATAAAGAGCGGAGTAGATGAGATCAAGAACCAATTTCCTCACCTGGCTTATTACTGGCATTTTTATCGCCAGTGGATTTTTCATGGTTTATCTGGTTCTCCTTCCTTATCCGTCACTCAGGGTTTTATTCGACTCTTTAAAACCGAATCATAACTTCAGTTCCTTCAAATCCTGGAATGTCGGGATTTTCAAAATGCTCTTCAGCGCGGGTGGTTTGTTTTTCCTTGGGCTGGCAGCCTTGACTGCGCTCCGCCGCTGGAATCTAATTTCTCGTATCTGGAAACGTTTCTGGCTGGACACCCGCCGTTCATTTAGTCTCCTGCGCTTGCAGAAACGCGACCTGGGCTTCCTGGCCGGCGTGTTGGCTCTCATTTTCCTGGCAGTCGTCTTCCGTATGGAAAGGGCCAATTCACCCATGGCCCATGATGAGGCCTATACCTATGTGACATTTTCACGCTCACTTTTTACGGCAATGACGGATTACTCCAAGCCGAATAACCATATTCTCCATTCCATCCTGGTTTATTTCTCGACCATGATTTTTGGCAAGGGCGCCTGGGTAGTGAGACTACCGGCTTTCCTGGCGGGTGTGGTGCTTGTGCCGGCCTCCTATTGGCTGGCATCCCGTTTTTATGACCGTTGGACTGCCTTGGGAACGGCTTTCTTGGTGGCGTGGTTTCCTCCGCTGGTCGCTTATTCGAATGATGCACGCGGCTATACCATGGTGGCTCTGTTCACTTTATTGACGTTGGCGCTGGGCGACCATGTCCGCAAGGATAAAAATCTATTCTATTGGGCATTAATCAGCCTCTTTTCAGCGCTTGGTCTATATACAATTCCGACCATGTTGTATCCATTTGGCGTCCTATTTGTCTGGTTGTTCTTGGAAAATCAGGTTTCCGGTCCAGGCCCATACCGGACAAAAAAGGAATTTTTGATGTATTGGCTGGCTGCTGGTTTAGGCGCGGCAGTTTTGACAGCCTTATTCTATACACCCATTCTGATATACACCGGCGCAGAAAAACTCTTTGCAAATGATATGCTGGCTCCAGTGCCTTGGAAGGATCTCTTGGTGACTGTATCGGCACGCATTCAAGGAACGTGGGTCGAATGGACGACTCAGGTTCCGATAGCTGTCGTGATCTTTCTCGAGATCGGTTGGGTATTGAGCTTGGTGTTTCATTTCAAGATAGCACAGGCCCGGATTCCTTTGCAATTGGCTGCGCTGTTGTGGTTCAGTGCAATAGAGTTCATCCAGCGGGCCAACGCCGAGCAAAGGGTTTGGTCTTTCCTCATGCCGCTTGTGCTCCTATGGGCTGCAGCCGGCACCTTCGGGCTTTTGCAGAAAGTACGGTTAAAATTCTCCCTTGGTATCCCCCTGGCGGCCCCACTGTTCGGCTTGATCCTGATTTATGGATTTTGGCACGCCTCCTGGCTCTTGCCGCAATTACCAACTCTATGGGCGGCACGCGGGAAGCAGGAAGTCGCTGTACTATTTATCCAGAGCCAGTTGCAACAGGATGATATGATCGTGGTCTCCTCCCCCGATGATGCTCCCGTGTGGTACTATTCTGATTTACATGGTCTTCCCATCACCTATTTCAATAACAAGAATATGTCATTTAAACGTGCTTTGGTCCTGGTGGACACACAATGGCAGCAAACCCTGCCTTGGGTACTTGAGGATCGTGGTCCCGACCCGGGACAATTGAACACCGCTTCAGCTCAATTGATAGGAAAAATCGGTACGATCCAGGTATTCGAGGTTCCGCATGAGTAAGGAGAAGGGATGAAGAGCAATATTTTTGGAATGGATTTCTTCGGACGTTCCTGGTTATGGAAGGTAGCCCTGGCAGCAGCCATGCTGGTAAGTTTCGGGTTGCGTATGATCAATCTGCAAGACCCGCCGCTGGATTTCGCCAGCACCCGCCAGTTGTTTTCGGCCCTGAAAGCGCGCGGCATATATTACGAGTATGTTACGAATGTCCCGGAAGCCACGCGCAACCTGGCAATTTCCCTGGGCGATGTGGGTATCGTTGAGCCGCCGCTCCTGGAGAATATCGTCGCCCAAACCTATCGTTTGACCGGTGAACACCTGTGGATTGCCCGCATCTATTCCTCCTTCTTCTGGGTGATCGCCGGACTGGCGCTCTTCCTGCTCATCCGTGAATTCGCCTCCACCAGCGCGGCCATGGTTGGCACATTATTTTATTTATTCGTACCTTTCGGAGTGATTGCCAGCCGGGCTTTCATGCCCGATCCTTTGATGGTCTGCCTGATCATCTTCACACTGTGGGCGCTTTTTCGCTGGCAGAATACTTCCAGCTGGAAATGGGCGATCCTGTTTGGAATCTTTGCCGGAGCATCTCTTTTCGTAAAGAATCTGTCCGCCTTTATTATTGTTGGCGGGTTTGCCGGCGTCATTCTGGGAGTGAGAGGATTGAAACGCTCCATCCGTGACCTGCAAATCTGGATAATGGGCGCACTGTTGGTTCTGCCTGTAGCCATTTACACTCTCTACGGGATGTTGAAACTGAATATGGCAGGACAATTTGCCTTGCGCTTCTTCCCCAAAATGTGGGTCGATCCGGCTTTCTATTTTCGCTGGGCTTATACGGTTAATTTTGATATCGGCTGGGCAGCAGTCCTGCTGGCAGCCCTGAGCATTTTCCTGGCCGATCGAAAGCGCGAACGCCCGCTGCTGATCGGAATGTGGATCGGGTACTTTCTTTTTGGTTTGACTTTTTCTTACAACTTTTTTACCCATGATTATTATCAATTGTCATTCATCCCGGTGGTCGCCATCTCGATGGCTCCTGGCCTGCGGATGGTTTTCGACCGTTTCTTCGAAATCAGCCCGGGTCTCTTCCCACGCGTGGTTCTGACAGTGATTGTGTTGGTAGGGGTTGCCATCCCGGCCTGGTATGCGCGTGACCAGATTGTACAGGCCAACTATTACGATCAGCCAGCCTTCTGGGCCGGTGTCGGTGATAAACTCGGGCATGACGGTGGTGTGATCGGCCTGACAGAGGATTACGGTTACCGCCTGGCTTACTGGGGTTGGCAGTATGCGGATAATTGGTTCACCAGCGCTGATATCGGCCTGCGTTACCTGGCCGGTCAGAACATAGACCTCCTCCAGACTTTCAAACATGATACTGCCGGAAAGAAATATTTCCTGGTCACCATGTTTGGTGAGCTGGACAAAGAACCTGCCGTCAAGGATTTGCTTTATAAGGACTATCCAATTTATGCTCAGGGGCAGTATTATATTATCTTTGACCTCCAGCATCCTTTGCAGACTAAACCATAAGGAAAATAGCAAAAATGGAAAGTGCTTCACAAACCAAATTATTGCTCAAACCCTGGCTTACTACAGCTCTGCTGGTTGTGCTTTTCATTGCCGGCCTTGGCATCAGGCTATACGATTTGACTGATCTACCGAATGACTTCTATATGGTGCGCCAGTACCATTCCTTGGTGATTGCACGCGGGATGTACTATGCCCACCTGACTACTGTCCCGGCCTGGCAACGCGCCATGGCGGTGGCTGAGTGGAAGGGGGAGGGCCTGATCGAGCCCCCCATCATGGAAGCCATCGTGGCCCTGACCTACAACCTGACCGGGGTGCAGGTCTGGATGGGCCGCTTGTATGCCTCTTTGTTCTGGCTGATCGGCGGGTTTGCCATCTGGCTGCTGGCGAAAGAAATGTCCATGCGGTATGGCGGCATCATTGCGCTCGCTTATTTTCTATTTGTTCCATTTGCTGTAACCGTCAGCCGGTCCTTCCTGCCCGACCCTTTAATGGTGGCCATGATCGCCTGGTCGCTGTGGGCGCTCTACCGCTGGGAGAAGCAGCGTACCTGGAAGCTGGCCATCCTGGCTGGGATACTGACCGGGCTGACGATCTTCGTAAAATCGGTGGCGGTATTTCCCATGCTGGGCGCGGCAGCCGGTTTGGTGATCAGCCGGGCCTCCTGGAAACGCATTTTTGCAGATAAACAGTCCTGGGTGGTGGCCGGCATCACAGTCATACCGACCGTTATCTATTATGTATATGGGCTCAAATATGCAAATCTAGGCGACCAGTTTGCGTTGCGTTTCTTCCCATCCTACTGGACGGATCCGTCCTTCTATGGACGCTGGCTTTTCATGGCTGCCGGATTTTCGGGGTTCGCCGCCATGTTCGCTGCGCTGGTTGGCATCCTCTTATATCCCACCAATAGGGAGCGCTTTATAGCCATTGGCTTGTGGGTTGGTTACATTGCCTACGGTTTCACATTCCCCTATAATTTCATTACGCATGACTATTACCACCTGCCGGTCATCATGGTGGTCGCCTTCGGATTGATCCCGACGGCGGATTTCCTGGTGCGATCCGTTATGGAGAAAAAAGGCTGGATATGGAAGGCCGCCTTCATCGGAATCGTGTTGTTCGGCGTAGCGATGCAAATGTGGGTATCGCGCAATACCATGGCAGCGGCAAATTATCGGGCTGACATCGCCTATTATCAAAACCTGGGAAACCTGATCGGGCATGATAAAAAAGTAATCGAAGTGACCGGCGATTATGGGTACCGGCTGGAATATTGGGGCTGGGTATATGGCGCATATTGGCCGAGTACCATGGACACCAACTTGCGCAGTATGGCTGGCCAGCCCGCTCCGGTATTTGCATCCGAGTTCGCCCAGCGGACCGCCGGTATGGACGAGTTCGTGATCACATCATCCGCCGAACTGGATCGGCAGCCACAACTACGTGATTACCTGGCTGCCCATTATCCCGTAATTACCAAGGGAGATGGTTATCTAATCTACAATCTCAAACCCTGACCCATGACTGACTTGACCTTGCCACTCGTTTCAATTATCACACCGTCCTATAACCAGGCACGTTATCTGGAAAGCACCATCCATTCGGTATTGGATCAGGATTATTCCAACATCGAATACATTATTGTGGATGGAGGATCGCAGGATGGCAGTGTGGAGATTATCCGCCGCTTCTCCGACCGGTTGGCCTGGTGGGTTTCGGAAAAAGACCACGGACAGACGGATGCCATCAATAAGGGTTTTGCACGTGCCAAAGGCGAAATACTGGCTTGGCTAAATTCGGACGATACCTACCAACCACATGCCATCTCAGAGGCAGTTGGCTGTTTACGGGATCGGCCTGAGGTCGGGTTGGTGTATGGCGATGCCAATTTCATTGATGAGAATGGGCGCGTTATCGGACGGTTCCCGGCCGCCCAGACCGATTACCGCCGGCTGCGTCAGGGTTATGTGCATATTCCTCAGCAGGCTTCCTTTTGGCTGGCAAACTTATGGCGCAAGGTGGGCCCGCTTGACCCGTCATTCTATTTTGCCATGGATTACGATCTGTGGGTGCGCCTGGCAGCTCTGGCACCGGTACAATACACTGGTCGCTCATGGGCAAATTTTCGCCTGCACTCCCTGGGGAAAACCATTAACGCAGATGAGCGTTGCTGGAATGAAATGTTGAAGGTGCACTTCCGGGATGGCGGTACGTGGCGGGGGATCTTGCCGGCCAAATATGGTATCCGGAAGATCGTTGCACCGTTGATTAATGCGCGCAGACGAGCGAAAATGCGCCTCCCTTGACTTATCCTCTCCTTTAAGGCAATATTTACCTTTGAAAACTGTCTACTTCCATGTCTATTCAAAATAAACCAATTAATTTAGAACAATTTTTATGATTTCTCAAGAGACGACCAGTTCGCATGACGATTGGGATCTGATCCTCCGTCCTAAACGCAGTTGGTGGGACCTGCGCCTGGGCGCACTATGGCATTATCGGGACCTGATCTGGTTATTTGTCTGGCGGGATTTTGTTTCAATCTATAAGCAGACAATCCTGGGCCCATGGTGGTATTTTATTCAACCCATTTTGACGACAGTGGTTTTCACCTTTATTTTTGGGGGCATTGCACACCTGTCCACCGATGGATTGCCGTCTTTCTTGTTCTACCTGGCAGGTAACACGATCTGGATATATTTTTCGATGTGTTTTACGAATACATCCAATACATTTGCGAACAATGCGCCGATTTTTGGAAAGGTCTATTTTCCCCGCCTGGTCATCCCGGTGGCCATAAATATTTCAGCTCTGATTTCCTTTGGGATACGATTGGTTCTATTGGTGGGTTTCATGATTTACTTCATGGCAACCGGAGCTTCGGTTCATCCTAATTGGATGATATTGCTGTTGCCAATCCTGCTGCTGATTATGGGCGGCCTGGGATTGGGATCTGGCATCATTGTATCCTCCCTGACCATTAAATATCGCGATCTGCAGCAATTAGTGAGCTTTGGCGTACAGTTGTTTATGTATGCCACACCAGTCATATACCCTCTTTCAACTGTTAAAGGAATTTTGCGTTGGGTGGTACTGCTCAATCCCCTGACCCCCCTTGTGGAGGCCTTCCGGCTGGCCTTTCTGGGTGCCGGCACATTCAGCCCATTTTACTTGCTCTATAGCCTGATTTTCATGCTGGTCGTTTTTCTGGGGGGTGTGCTGCTCTTTAATCATGTTGAATCGACCTTTATGGATACGGTTTGAAATGTCCAGGACCGTTATTTCCGTAGAAAATCTTTCCAAAAGCTATCGTCTGGGCGTTATCGGCACCGGCTCATTCGATGGGGATGTCAAACGTTGGTGGGCGCAAATGCGCGGCACACCGGACCCGTTTCTCAAGATCGGGGAAGCGGACAAAAGACATCTCATGAATGAAACTATCTGGGCTCTGAAGGATATCAGTTTCGATATCCAGGAAGGCGAGGCGGTTGGGATTATTGGGCATAATGGAGCCGGAAAGAGCACTTTGCTGAAGATCCTTTCACAGGTTACGGCTCCCACCCAGGGAGAGGTCAAAATAAAAGGAAATATCGCCAGCCTGCTGGAGGTTGGGACTGGTTTTCATCCTGATCTTACCGGGCGGGAGAATATCTTCATGAACGGTGCCATCATGGGCATGACTAGGGCAGAGATCACGCGCAAGCTTGATGAAATAGTCGATTTTTCAGGGGTCGAGAAATTTATCGATACTCCGGTAAAACGATACTCCAGCGGTATGTATGTGCGCCTGGCCTTCGCGGTTGCCGCCCATATGGAGCCGGATATTTTGGTGGTGGATGAAGTACTGGCAGTGGGAGATGCCGCCTTCCAGAGGAAATGTCTTAACAAAATGAGTGATGTGGGAAAAGATGGTCGTACGGTTTTGTTTATTTCGCATGTCATGCCATCGATCATACGGCTTTGCCACCGAACCATTCTGCTCGATGAGGGAAAATTGATTCAGGATGGCTCGTCGTCGAATGTTGTTTCCGCTTATTTGAAATCGTATCTGAGTACTTCTGCAAAACGGGAGTGGGCCAACCCGGACAACGCGCCAGGCGACGAGGTCGTCCGGTTGCGCTCCGTCGCAGTTCGGGATGAAGACGGCAAAGTTAGTGAGGTGATTGATACCCGCCATCCTATCTTTCTTGAAGTTAAATATGATGTAATCCAGCCAGGTCTTCATCTTCTACCAGCATATCGCTTGACGAACCAGGATGGGACGGTCATTCTGACCACAATGGACATACATTCAAAATGGCGTTCTATATCAAAGCCAAAGGGACACTATATCAGCACAGTCAGGATTCCAGGGAATTTTCTAGCAGATGGCAATATGTCGGTGTTGATTTCGATAAATACCTTATCCCCAACCATCGAACATGTTTATGAAAGAGATGTCGTCACTTTTCAGGTGGTTGATAGCCGCCAGGACGATTCGGCCAGTGGCGGCCTAAAGGAAGAATTTCTTGGCGTGGTTCGTCCGCTTCTGACTTGGAATACGATCGGTCCGGATTAGCCTTGGCATTTGAGGATAGTGGAATTCGTTGATTACCACCATTCTTTTCAGTAAGAATCGACCGATGCAGGCTGACGCTGCATTGCATTCGTTCTTTCTGCATTGTCGGGATGCAACCGATACAAATATCCATGTGCTGTATCTTGCAACAGACCCACGCTATGTTCGCCAATATGAGACGTTGATTGCAGCTTACCCGGGTGTAATATTCGTCAGACAGACGGATTTTCAAAAGGATATGGAGTTCATTCTCGATCCATTTCAGAAGGGTAGTTATCCTGGAAATATATATGCTGTCATTTGTAAGACGGGCAGGATTCGATTTCGATCCGGATCTTTGTTTGAAAAGCTACGCGTGCGTACCGTCGGACGTATGCTGCGATTTGCCGTACAAAAGTTGACGCAGTCTTTACCTACCTTCCCCTATATTCTTTTATTGGTGGATGACAGTGTATTCGTAAGGGATTTCAGCCTGGCAGACGCGGCCCGTGCATTGGAAAACTCTCCTGATGCTATCGGTTTCTCGCTTCGACTGGGAAAAAATACGTCCTATTGTTATGTGCGAAACTGCCCGCAGGCACTACCAGCCTTCTTGGTTTTGCAAGGCGGCCTGTTGAAGTTTGATTGGACAGTTTCGGAATATGATTTTGGGTACCCGCTGGAGGTGTCCAGTTCTGTGTATCGTGCCGCTCAGTTACTTCCTTTACTTGCTTCGTTTCCCTATTCGGATCCCAATACGTGCGAGCGTGGTCTTTCTTCCAGGTGCGCATGGTTCGCAAAAGCATTTCCCAACGCATTATGTTTTGATTCTTCTGTCGCTTTTTGTAACCCGGTCAACAAAGTCCAGAAGGTGGCTATTTATAATAGGGCAGCAGAAACTTATCAATACTCACCCGAGCAATTAGCCGAAAGATTTGACGCAGGCGGACGTATTGATGTGGATGCCTTTACAGGCTTCATCTCGAATTCCTGTCATCAGGAAGTAGAATTGCAATTTATCGAAAAGAGCCAAAACCTTAGCAGCTAGCGTAACGTTTGTGCAATCAAATGCAGTTTGATAAAAAGTGGCACAAAAAAGGAAGATTTTGGCCCATCCAACGGTCAAAGACGGCCGCCGGGTATTTGGAGCACCTTGCCTGCAAAGG
>JBEKEB010000020.1:0-30020 GCA_050014055.1 Anaerolineales bacterium
GCGGGCCTTTTTTGACCGGGGCTAATCCTGGGATGGGTGCGGACGGTTGGGAAAGAATATCAGGCATGAAAGTACCCTTCAATGGACCTCGTTCTTATGGTTTATTCTACTATAAGAAGCATTCTTATCCAGGATGAAGAACATCCTCTTTCCCTTATTACGGTTCATCTTATCGGGCGGGAGAGTAGATATGGTTTGGATGAAATGATGATAACAGGACACAAATAGCCCAAATGGTCTGATTGCAATTTTCTCATTTATGCTATACTTTTATTACACAATAACAATATTTATTTGGAGAGGAGAAGGCGTATGGATATTCGTCGTAAATTCTGGTTTGTCTTGATCGGAGCCATTGCGGGGATGGTGATCATTGCCTGCTCGTGCAGTTCCCTCATCCCGACTCCCACACCGACTGCAGCGCCGGTCGTAACGGAGCCACCCGTGGCAACCGAAGCACCCGTGGCAACGGCGTCACCCGTGGCAACGGCGTCACCCGTGGCAACGGCGTCACCCGTGGCAACCGAAGCGCCCGTGGCAACCGAAGCGCCCGTGGCAACTTCTCCGGCCACCGGCCAGGAGGCCATGCCTGGTCTGGCTGGCCGTTGGAACGACCCTCAGACCCAGGGTACTATTACGACGATAATATGGACAAACGGCCAGTATATGGTCCAATCGGTCATTAACCCGTCTCGAGGCGGAAATGAGGTCACTAAATTTTCATGGTCGAACAATGTGCTGACCTGGACCTACTGCGTCCCGGATGAAAATTGCATCACTTCCGTAACCGTATCGGTCAACGGCGATAGTCTGGATACTGTCTGGACGGATGATCAGGGAAATTCTGGTCAAACCACCTTCAATCGCGTGCCATGAATTCTGGCAACATTTATCTGATGGAATACTTTATATAAGGTACGAAGAACTTATCTGTAAATCAAGGAGATGTTTGCATTTTGAATGCCTGTACTCAAAATGGGGTTCTTCCATAATTTTCGGAAAGATACGAAGGTGAATTGGGTGACTACTGTCGGGAAATCACTCGAATGGCCTGATGGCACCCTACTTTTATGCTATACTTTTATCGCTTGAGTGCTTTTTCCGCGCCGTTTTTAAAAATGAAGAAAATACATGGATATGCATAGAAAATTTTGGCTTGTATCAATTGGGGCTATTGCAGGGATGGCTGTCATTGCCTCATGTAGTTTTCTCATTCCCATGCCCAAACCGACCATGGCGCCATTGGCAACGCCACCTTCGGCGACGGCATTGCCTACTCCGCTGCCATCAGCAACCCTTTCATCGGCAACATTACCACCGGTAATGTTCCCGGCATCGCCACTACCGATCGCAACCGTCGCGCCAGTGACAACCTCCTCAACCCAACCGGTCGCCGCCCAGCAGGCCATGCCAGGCTTGGCCGGGAAATGGATCGATCCAGACTCCGTTAATGGTGATACGGTCTCCACGATTGCGTGGCAGAACGGCACGTACGTCGTCGTTTCAGTGATTAATTCCAGCCGGGGCGTCAACGAGGTGACAAAATCATCCTGGTCGAACGGTGTTTTGACCTGGGTATATTGTCCCGCCAGTTACTACTGTATCTCGCAGTCCACCGTATCTCTCAATGGTGATGCCCTGACCGTTAATTGGTCCCGCACGGATGTACAAAGTTCCGGCACATCCGTTCTTAAGCGCCAACCATAAGTTCAAATGAAGATTTAAATCGAATTACCCTGAGAAGGAAGTTTTCTCAGGGTAATTTTTATTCCGAAATTACCATAAAATTCTACATCCATTGCAAAACCAGGTTTCCGGATTCTTCCATGAAGCAGTGCGGGTACTGCGCAAAATAATGGCTCAGACTCATTTGTAATAGACCATAAAAAGCAAGTTTACTAATTCGAGAAAGTAGCCGTACCTGTACTGCGTCATTGCTTATCCGTTTCCTGATTCAATAAAGTAGCAGTATAATCCCGCCATGCTCAACACCCCATACCGTTCCATCCATAACCGGGTTTCCCCGCTCGTTTATATGCTCATACCCATCGCATTTCTCCTTGGGTTGGGAGGCGGCTACCTGCTTTGGGGCGGCGCCAAGCCCGCCAATGCCGATGTCGCTGCCCCGGACCGGCGCGTGACCGTTTCTACAGATGGCCAACCCTCCATCGGGCCAAGTAACGCTCCAGTTACCATCGTCGAGTTCAGCGATTACCAATGTCCCTATTGCCAGGTCTGGGACCAGCAAGTCTATCAGCAGTTGATGGCGAGTTATCCGAACAAGATCCGGTTTGTTTACCGGGACTTGCCGCTGCCAATGCATCCTGAGGCAATCCCAGCTGCGGAGGCCGCGGATTGTGCCGGGGACCAGGGTGCCTATTGGAAATACCACGATGCCCTTTTCAATCAACAATATGGCTTGAGCCGCACAGCTTACGAGCATTATGCTGCCGATTTGGGGCTGGACGGTAAAGCTTTTGCCGCCTGTCTCGACAGCCAGCGTTATTTAAGCAAGATACAGGCCAACGCCAATGCCGCAGCCAGCGCTGGACTGGACAGCACACCCTCTTTTGTGATCAATGGCAGGGTTCTGATTGGGGCGCTTCCTTTTTCAGATTTTAAAGCAGTCGTTGACGAGGAACTGGCTGCAAAGCCTTAATCTTTTAGACTGCCAGACAAGCCTTTTTTACGAAGTGCCCTTTCAATATAATTAATCAATAAAAGGGAATGGAGGGTGGGTAAATTGTTGCGAAGCATTGGAGAACATTACTGTACACTCCTGTCCCCGGTTTGTTATGATGATATCTCACGAGGGATTCTATGAAAAAATTTATTGCCATCGCAGGGAACATTGGTGTCGGTAAATCTACGCTGGTTGAAATGTTGTGTGCAAAATTGGAATGGACGCCGTTTTTTGAGCCGGTGGCTGAAAATCCCTACCTGGCCGATTTCTATCGGGATATGCAAACCTGGGCTTTTCATTCGCAGATATTTTTCCTGACCCATCGCTTGCGTGCCCATCATCAACTGGCGCAGTATCCCTCCTCTGCCATCCAGGACCGTTCGGTTTATGAAGATGCTGAAATTTTTGCCCACAACTTGTTTCTGCAAGGGCACATTCGCCCGCGTGACTATCAAACCTATCGTGAGCTCTATCTGACCCTGGTGGAGTTCCTGCCTCCGCCTGATCTGGTTATCTACCTGCACGCCTCCGTGCCAACTCTGATCCAGCGTATCGGCAGGCGCGCCCGTGACTATGAACGTACCATCCCGGCCGATTATCTGGCAAGTTTGAATAACCTGTACGAATCCTGGATTGCAGATTTCACTCTTTGCCCCGTCCTTACTGTCCCGGCTGACGATGTCGATTATGTGGCTCACCCGGGCCATCTTGAATTAATTGTTAGCAAGGTGCAGGAAAAACTGACTGGACAGGAAGAGGTCATCTTTGACCCGGAAGAAGTTGCACGCGCGGCTTGTGATTGATCTCTCAAAAATCCCCGCCAAAATGGGGCAGAATCAATGCGTCAAATAAATTTTCTTCTTGAAGTTGAAATATAAAAATGGTTAAGTGCCCTAAAAAATAGATGTGCACTTCTTCTTGTCTATTTACGATTTAATTTTAATATTGTAATGTTAAGAACTCAAAATCATCATCAAATTCTTCGTAAGGTGCTACCCCTAACACGGCTTTTCGTGTTAATTCCCCAGCTGATTTTTTTAAGTACATTATTTGTTCAACTTTCGCTATAATATCATCCCTTAATTTTTTATTCTTCGGAATTGGCAATATCAATTCTTGAATTCGCCCACCAAGGGTATCAATAATGTCTTGTGTAAAACGTTTTGAGTAAATTTCCTCTTTTACAATCGGACTATTTGAAACAGCTAACAATAAATTTGGATTAAGTTTTTCAAAGTCGTTGGATCGAATTTTATATATATGACTTTGATAAACTATTTTAGTATCATTCGCTGAAATTATCGCACAAGTTCCAACCAAATATGTACCATCCCTTACCATCAAAATATCGTTTTCTTGAATATCTTGCTTGCGCTTATATTTCTTGTATAGCTCTTCGCTTAACCCCTGCTTAGGATCAAGTTTTATTTCTCAATTCGCAATATCTGATGTACGTATAAATGGAATATTACCCATGCCATAAGCCAATTTTCCAACTTCGTCCCCTGTCGCAATATTCAAAACGCCCGTTTTTACTAAATCTCCAAATACTAATAAATCATGAGTTTCACCAAGACTTTTTAGTTTTTTCGGTATCTCAGGATTGTAATATTTAGGTAGATATACATCATCCCGGATTTCAGACTCATTGATTACAAAACCTAAATGATCGTATTCAATAAATCCTTGCTGTTTGTATTGTAAATATTTACTTAATATCTTTGGAATGTCATCATGTGGAATTTCCAAACCTCGCGAATCATGTCCACACCATTTCGCTATCGCCATAAAAATCTCATGCCCATTTTCTATATTCGTTGGCTTTTTTTCAATGATTACAGCGCACGTTTTAGCATGAGTATAAGGTTGAAAAAGTTCTTCAGGTAATGAAATTATTGCTTTGATTCTTGCAACAGATTTTATATACTGGACTATATACCGATGGCTTGGATTACAAAACATGCTTTCTGGAGCGATAATACCTATGCGTCCATCTTCATGCAATAACTGTAAGCAGCGTTCTATAAACAATATTTGTGGCGCTTGGCTTTCTTGAACTTTATTGGTTTTAGTAAACTTACCTGTCTTACGGTTATTTACCCACTTATACCCGAGTTGATATTTTTTCAAAATCGATGAATCATCAATCTTAAGTTTTTGTCCAAAAGGTGGGTTGGTTACGACTACATCAAAATGACCTAATTGTATTGACTCTTGGGTATTTGCTTTCCAATTTTCTGGATTATCAAGACTATTTTCGCAAAATACTCCTCCCCTACCATCGCCAATAATAGCCATATATGCTTTAGCTACTTTGCTTAGGAAATTATCTTTATCAGAACCACGAATATTTTTTATTGCTAATCTTTGTTTTTCTGCAAATATTTCATTTTCTGGCCAATGATAAATTTTCCCATGTTCATCAATCTCATTCCAAGCATGGCGTAAACTTTCAATTAGGAATCCCCCACTTCCACAAGCAGGATCTATTAATTTATCTTCCGCTCCAGGATTTACAATTTCCACAATCAGCTTCACAATGTTTCTTGGAGTGAAAAATTGTCCTTGGCCACCTTTTAGCGATGGGCCAATAAAGGTTTCAAACGCGTCTGCAATTGCGTCACGTTCGCTTTCAGTTATGCAATAGATTTGAAGTTCACCTACTACATACGTTAGAGAGTTATTATCAAGTGAGATTTCATCATCATTATCAATTACATCGCTGTATTGTGTTTTCACAAGTTCAAATAACTTTTTAATTCTTTTCCGAACATTCTCCGCTTCTTCTTCAATGCCTGCCCTAAACTTTACAGTATCTTCAGGTCTCGTAAAGCGTTCATCATAAATCTTACAAAAAATTAAATTGATGATTTGTTGAGCAAAAACTTCATCCCTAGTAATTCCAACGGCGTTAGCTGCTAAGTAATTTCTCATTGTTCGAAAAACACTTTTCAAGTTATGTGCAATTCTTAAATCTTTTCGTTTGTAAAGTCCTATATCCTCTAATCTTTGTCCGAATTTTGGAATATTCGGAATTTCTTCAAATATAACCTTCCCTTTTTTTCCGTCTTTTTCAGAAATAGTTTTTCTTCCCCATTGAACCATACGCCTATTCGAGCTTGGGAAAAACGCAAATAATCTTCAAGTTGTGTTTTTCCATCGCGGCGATTTAGCTTTTTACATTAGACTAAAATTAACTCAGAACCATCTTCTTTCTGGTCTGTCTGAAAAATTGCTATGTCAACAGGATATTCTTTCTTAGTATCAGAAGGACGAACTTTTACTCTCCATTGAGGATGTGTTTGAATGAGACTCTTTGGATAACCATAATCTTCTACAAGCATCCTAGAATAAATTTGAATTGCTTGTATTTCTTCAGGAGTGGCTCGAACATTTTTACCGCTAATAAAATCTACAATGTAATTGTTGTCTTCAACCATATTAGTTACACCTTTTTTATGAGATATTATTTAACAGCAACACGCTCTTATCTAAGCTAAACTAGTATAGCAATATCCCTTACATAACGCAATCCTTAAAAAATCCAATTTCAATAGTAGTGTAAACTTCTTTCTGTAATTTCTAGAAATAGTAGGTCAAGTGTTATCCTCACGGTTAGCAGACCAAAAGGAGAAACACCATGACCTACCGAGAAGATTTTACTCTACCCGCTGAACTTATGGAACGGGTGAGCAAGCAAGGTTTTGACATTCTGCCGGAGTTGATCCAGGTGATCATCCATGTGGCAATGCAGGCGGAACGGCAGCAGTACCTGAAGGCAGAACCTTACCAGCATACCGAAGAACGAGAAGGGCATGCCAACGGTTACAAGCCGAAGACGGTCCACACCCGGGTAGGGAGCATCACCTTTGCGATCCCGCAAGTGCGGGAAGGCGGGTTCTACCCGGAAGCATTGGAGAAGGGGCTGCGGAGTGAACGAGCCCTGATGCTGGCGCTGGCGGAGATGTACGTCCAGGGTGGCCATGTCTTCGACCCAGGTCAGTCATGCCGCTGTACTCCTGGACACAGAACTGGAGAAGTGGCGCAACCGACCGCTGGGAGAGTATCTCTACCTATTCCTGGATGCCTACTACGAGCAGGTGCGGGAAGACGGACAGGTTCGCCATCTGGCCGTTTTATCGGCAGTAGGCGTTAATCTGGCCGGGAAACGCGAGATCTTGGGTGTTTCTGTGGCCTTGAGCGAGCACGAAGTCCATTGGCGAGCCTTCCTGGAGAGCTTGAAAGCTCGCGGATTGGGCGGAGTGCAACTCATAACCAGTGACGACCACGCCGGTCTCCGTGCAGCCCGCCTGGCTGTGTTCGGTGGAATCCCCTGGCAGAGATGCCAGTT
The DNA here is from genome assembly GCA_050014055.1 of Anaerolineales bacterium. Taxonomy (GTDB): domain Bacteria; phylum Chloroflexota; class Anaerolineae; order Anaerolineales; family Villigracilaceae; genus UBA877. Next base: position 7,035 of record JBEKEB010000020.1, read on the forward strand.
CCACCTGCAACAGAATGCCCAGGCCTACGTGCCTCGTAGGGATATGCAAGCCGAGGTGGCTGAAGATATCCGCACGATCTTCAATGCCCCGGACCGCACCACCGCAGAGGCTTACCTGGCCAAGACTGTGGAGAAGTACCAGAAGACTGCTTCCCGCTTGGCCGAATGGATGGTTGCCAATATCCCGGAAGGACTGATGATCTTCTCCTTCCCGACAGCTCATCGGCGCCTGATCCGCACCACCAATGGCGTGGAGCGCTTACACCGCGAAGTTCGCCGCCGGGCACGTGTGGTGAGCATCTTCCCCAACCCGGCCTCCTGCTTGCGTTTGGTCACGGCTGTGCTGGCCGAGATCAGCGATGAATGGCTGACCGGCAGATTGTTTTTGAGTTTTCAAGGTTCTGAGTAGTTCGTTCTTTTTCTTTCAAAGGATGCACTTGATCTTGAATTTACAGAAAAAACCTTGCACAATCATTTCAATCGGTATAACAAATTAATATAAGGAACGATCTAGGTTTAATCGTATTTACAACCTGATTCTTTAAACTATAAATTATGAAATAAACTTTATTTCTTGGAACTTTATTACCCTCTCACCCCGATTTTCTCCCGATTGAGCAAGCAATCCGGGAAAAGCATGGCTTGCCTAAAATCATCCCAGGGTTTGACGGAATCAATACGTCAAATCCCATTTTTATTTTTGGTCAATTTATAAGTTTAGCCTTAAAGAATAGGGCTATTTTTTTCTTATAATGACTAAATACTTATCGATTTCGCAATTGCCATTTAACATCTTCAAATTCATCCATCGAATCTTCTATTAAATAGTCCCAAACTTTGTTATTTTCAAATTCGTCAGAGGAAAATATGGAAGAAAATAATTCAAATGGGAATTTTTTCATAGATAATAAATGTTTGATAAATGTGTTAAGACAAGTCTCAAGCAAATTCCTTAAATACCTCCCAGGAAATTGAATATGAAATACAACTAATTCTCCTCCAAAATACTCGTAATCAGAAAAATAAGGTTCATTATGATCGAAGAATTCATCAATATCAAAATCCACACTCAATCCATGTATTGAAGCATTCCTATAATCTCTATATAGTATTTTTGCACATTTAAAGTAATCAATCAAAGGATCAATAGCAATAATAATATCTTTGGGATTTGGTCTTCGAATTTCTTTAGATATGTAGCTTTTTATATGATTTGAGGATCCTTTTTGTGGTTTAGATAATTTTTGACCCTTCATTACACAAAAGTATTTTTGAAGTACTTTAGCAATTCGTAGTGCAGTACTTTCGACATCTTTTCCAGTTATAGGTATTTTACATTTTTCAATAAATGAGAGAAATATTTCACTCTCTGAACCGAATCGCTTAATTCTCCCTGGTAATTCCACAAGACCCCCATCTGCTATATAACTATAATATCTAAGATTCCAATAAAGATTTCCAACACTAATGGAATTAAAAAAACGTTTTTGTCCTGAATAGGTTGAAATAAACCGACAAAACCTTTCTTGCTGCCCCCCGGCTTTTGGAAATGCCAGGTTGGCTAACGAGTCCAGGCGAGCGCATGTTAAAAGTACAATTTCCTGAGGTGCTCTTCGATTTTTTAACAGATCATCAATAAGTGAGATTGATTCTTTATAATGAGAAAATGAATCATTCACTCTTTCAAGAAGTGCTTCTTCTTCCGTCGCCATATCCACCTCAATAATCACCTAAAAGAAGTTCGCCTTGGTATATGCTTAACCACCAGGTAGGGGGAGCATTAAAAGGTTACATTTAAATACTCCCCGGTTAATCGGGGAGTATTTTATTCGATGAAGTCCTCCCATTTCGAGTGGCTTTGCAGCCAGAATAACTTTTCTCCTGGATTATTCGTTATCCCGGAGTCCGGTTTGCCACATTCTGCCAGGCTGATCGATTGCGGGAAGATATTTTCAAACAGGCAGACTGATGATATACCCCCCTGGGTGCCCGGCTTGCTGGTATTGAGGAAAATATTGGGCCGCCCCGGGCTGGGCAGGCAGTCGACCCCCCACGTCCCGGTCCCATCCGGTTGGCGGCACCAGGTTCGATCGGCCCGCTCCACTGCAGGATAAGTAAAAGCATCCGCAATCGCCCCGCTTGGTTTCAGCAGGCGCACGGTGCCGCCGCCATCGCTCAGCGAGAGGCCAGTCAGCGTGCCAAAAAAGTAGGCAATCTGGCGTGGCTGCAAGGTCATATCTGGCAGGGTGTACGATATGCTGCTGTTTGCCCCGGTATCCAATTTCCAGTTCTTCGCGTTTAGGGCCAGCGTAGACAGGTTGATGATTTCGATGTACTCATCGCCGACGTTGGCCGTGCCATCCTTGTTCCAGTCGCTGCGCGGGTGAGGCAGGAATGCATTTAATACCAGTGGCTGGGGAATGGCGGTTGGGCCACGCGTGGGTGTGCCCGTAAGGGTTGGCGTGGGCGTGGGCGTGGGGCTGGCTAATGGAACTCCGGCGCACCTCACCGACGGGCTTTCCTGGTTCAGCGGTGTAGCAGGGGAAATGAGCTTGAAATCACTGGCATTATCCTTGGTGTCGTAACAGGCGGTATTGGCGCCGGGTTTGCGTTCGTAACTCTGGTCGGACGTTCCGGAAAGCGGTTGAAGCGGAGTCCCTATGTGGTAATAGGTAGTAAGGCACATCCCGACCTCGTCAACCAGGGAACCGCCGGAATTAACCAGCGCCAGGCCGCCTTTATCATCGATGCCGGGATAGAAAGTTTCATCGGGGGTGCTGATACTGGAGTTGGGAATGCTGTTGGTGGAACCGCTGGCGGCCAGCAGGTAATGCTGGCCGGGTTGAAGGATGATGGTGTAATAACCGTAACCTATGGTTTCCAGTGGTGTGGCATCCGCGCCGCCGCATCCTGCCGATTTTTTGATTTGCCATCCCGAAATATTGACCGCCGCGCCGGTGGGGTTGTACAGTTCGACGAATTCGTCCCACGCCCCATTTGGCCCGTTCGTCCGGAATTCGCTGATGACGATGTGGTTCGGCGCAGTGGGCGTATTCGTGGGGGTGGGGGTATTGGTGGAAGTGTCAGTAAAGGTGGGCGTCAACGTGAACGTCGGCGAATCGGTTGGTGTATAGGTTTCTGTGGGCGTGTCAACTTGTGTGGCAGTAAATGTGAAGGTCGGGCTAAAGGTGGGCGTATCGGCTGGTAACGTTGTCGTCGCAGTATCCTGTGCCGGAATCACCCCTGGCGCGGCACCCACGCGACTCATTAATTCCATACCAAACAGGCTGCCAACCAGCAGCACAGTGGCCAAACCACGCAAATAAGGATTCTTTTTGCGCAACATGAACGGAGAGATACCCTCCCGCCAATGATAACATAATTGGCATGCACCACCCCAGTACCCTTCAGCCGGTCGTGATACCCCCTTGCCGTGCAGGCTAGCGGGGCTCAACCACCAGTTTTATGGCCGTCCGGACTTTGTCCTCGATTTCCACGTCCACGAACTCCGGCACACACACCACGAAAATCTCGTCGCCTTTGAGGTAACCGGTTGCCAGAACGAGTGCTTTTACGGCCTGGTTGACCGCCCCGGCTCCAATTGCCTGTACTTCCGCCCGTTTGTGTTCGCGGATCACACCCGCGATTGCCCCGGCTACTGCGGAGGTACGGGAGGTTGCGGACACTTTGATAATATCCATAGTATTTCTCCCTTGAACGAACGATCAGTGAGAGGGGCACTCTTCTCTACATTAAATTGTACAATATTTGGCGTCGCGATACAAGATGGTAATGGCCTAAATGTCTGGACATTCTGCTAAACCCCTATCTTTCCTTACATCATGGGTTTTCCAATACCCCGGTGGATTTATGATTTGAGTGTGTACGCATCAGTGATCTTGGCCACCTGGGTTGGCATCCAGACCCCGGCAATCGCCGTACCGCATTTTGGACAGGCACCCTGGGGCGTGACATTTACCTCGCCAATGACATAGCCGGTCCGTCTCACCAGCGCTGTGTTGCATTTTGGGCAGAAGGTTGTCTCGTATTCTTCCACACGTCCCGGCAGGTTCCCGGCATAGACATAATGCAATCCGGCCTCCCGCCCGATTTCGGCCGCTCGTAGCAGTGTGCGTGCCGGGGTATTGTCAGTTTCACTCATTTTGTAGTCCGAGTGGAAGGCCGTTACATGCCAGGGGATATCTGCCGAAACGCATGCCAGGAAACGGGCTGACTCCCACAACTCGGCATTGCTATCGTTGAAACTAGGCACGACCAGTGTCACCACCTCCAGCCAGAGCCCCATTTCCTTGACCCGTACGATGGTATCCAATACGTTTTTCAAGACTCCGCCCAGTTGCCGGTAGTTTTTGTCCTGCATGGACTTCAAGTCAATTTTCATTCCGGTCAGATAGGGCCGCACGTATTCCAGCACCTCGGGAGTGGCATTGCCGTTCGACACATAAACGCACTTTATCCCGGCCCGAATGGCCAATTTAAACACACTCACAGCCCATTCGCTGGTGATAAGCGGCTCATTGTAGGAAGAGGCCAGTACCTTCGCCCCAACACGCCGTGCCGTTTCCACGATTTGCTCAGGAGAAATGCGCCGTACGAAACTGGTCGACTCGCCTGCAGCCGGGTCACGCAGCACTTGGGAGGTCAGCCAGTTCTGGCAATAACCACAGTGGAAGTCACAGCCGAGCATGCCGAAGGTCAGGGCGGTGGCGCCTGGCAGGAGATGATAAAAAGGTTTTTTTTCCACCGGGTCGGCGTTAAGCGCCGCTACATAGCCCCATGGTACGCGCAATTCTCCTGCCTGGTTGAAACGTACCTGACAGATGCCGCGCCTTCCCTCCCGGATCAGGCAGCGGTGTCCGCAAGCAGTACAGCGGATGGAACGGTCGGGCAGTTTTTCGGTTAATTCGCCTGTGGTAGTCAGTCGGTCCAGAACACTTCCAATGGGTATCATCACCCAATCATACACCCAAAATCTTCATTTATCCCGCTTTCATGGTTTTCACAAATAACCAACTTTATATGGTATACAGATTTATGAATATAGCAGTAAAATCATGCTGGCGCTCATCTGTTCTGTCGTTTCACAACTTGTGCTATACTGGTACTGGTAAAATGCAGAAGGATTCCATCCCCGAAGTTCGTTCCGTCTGGTCCGGTTGGGCCGAATTCCTCCATCGTCATGGGTTGGAGAACTTGGTTACTTGGGCACTGGAGGCTGCCGGTCCGCTGGCGGTGCTCGGGGCCCAGGCGCTTTATATTGGTGGCCCGCTCCTGCGTCCCGCCATGACAGATCTGCAGCGGGATGCCCTGGCTGGCCTGCTCGAAGACCGTGACGAAATCCTGGCCTTTACAGCCTTTCTCCAGGAGGAAATATCCTTGTGACTGATTTTCTGCTCGGGCTGATTGGGTTTGGAGTTATTTTTCTCAGCGCAGTTCTCATGGGGGTATTTACGGCACTGCGGCGTAAGTCTCCCCCCGCTTTTCGTGAAATACCTGCTTTTACACGACTGCGCCAGGCCATTGGTCGCGTGGTGGAAGATGGAACCAGGTTGCACGTATCCCTTGGCCGTGGCGCCTTGATTACTCCCCAGTCTGCCTCAGCCATGGCAGGGCTTACCCTCTTGCGCCGTCTTGCCGAGTTGACCTCTGCCGGAGACCAGCCGCCCATCGCCACCTCCGGTGATGCCGCTCTGGCCATCCTTTCCCAGGACACATTAAAAACTGCTTCCCACGCCTCTGCGCAGGGTGTCTACGATCCTGCTGCTGGTCGATTAACCGGTCTGACGCCTTTCTCTTATGCTGCCGGCGCGCTACCGGCCATCCGCGATGAAAAAATCTCTGCCAACGTGTTGATGGGCAATTTCGGGGTTGAAGCGGCTTTACTGGCTGAAGCGGCTGAACGGGAAAATACTTTTACCCTGGCTGCCAGCGATAACTTGGCGGCCCAGGCAGTGTTATATGCCAGCGTTCAGGAACCGCTTATTGGCGAAGAACTTTATGCAGCTGGCGCTTACATGGATGCCGGGCCGCTTCATACAGCTAGCCTGAGAGTTCAGGATATCCTGCGTTGGCTGATCATCGTTGTAATCCTGGTGGGCGTATTGATTCAATTTCTCAGGGCGGTAGGTATCCTGTGAAATTGAAGGGAATTTTCTCTACTGTTATTGCCATTGCCTTTGGTTTACTGGTACTGGCAGGTTACCTTTTTGGAGTTAATGCAAGTGGTACGCCCTCCCTGTTGGGCCAATTAGAAGCGTTCATCCTGAATGTAGCCGTTATCCTGGCGGGATTTGCCGTCCTGGTTGGGATCATTAATTTGTTGATCGTCCATTCCGGCAAAATCCGCCAAAAGCAGAAAGGCGCCTTCTATAGCGCAATTCTCGTTATTACTTTATTCGTTACTTTCCTGCTTGGCCTGCTGGCCCACTACAACTTCCCGGTAGTTAGATCCTTATTTAGTGGTGTATTTCTATCCATACAGTTGCCAATCGAGACCAGCCTGATGGCTTTGCTGGTCGTCACGCTGATCTATGCCAGCATCCGATTGCTGCGCCGGCAACTAAACCTTCTTTCAATTATTTTCCTCATAACTGCTTTCCTGATCCTGGTTGGCACAGCTCCCTGGCCTTTCCTGGGAGATGTGCCCATCCTAAGTAACCTGCGCGGATGGATCGCCCAGTTCCCGGCCGGGGCCGGCGCTCGTGGTATCCTGCTCGGTGTGGGCCTTGGTACTTTGACCACCGGCCTGCGTATTCTCTTCGGCTCTGATCGTCCTTATGGGGGCAGGAATGGCTGATGTACGCTGCCCGATGTGCGGGAAACCCAATCCTGAGAAATTGGAAGAATGTCAGTTCTGTGGTGCGCCTCTTAACCCGGTCAATGCCCCGCCGTCCGAAAATTCTCAGGCCATCAAACCCGGGGAAGAGCCGGTCAAGCGGAATACTTCCGAATTTGAAAAGATCAATCTCAGCCGGGGAGCTCCCATCCGCCCCGGCGAAGCTCCTACTTATAAGAATACCGCGGACCTGGAACGGGCTCTTCCATCCTGGTTGCGAACCTTACGTGAGGGGAAAAGCCCTGCTGCAGGTGAGATCATGGCCGAACCATCCGCGCAGGAGAGCTCGCCGGCTGTACCTCAACCAGCCCCCGCTCCAGGCCCTTCCGAAGACTTGCCAGATTGGCTTTCGGGCCCCAGCAAGGCTGTCCCGGAAGATGAAGAAGTCCCCGACTGGCTTGCGGACCTGCGCAGTGGTAAGTCTGCCGAATCTGCACGCTCCGAACCCCCCGCTGTTGCCAAAGCTCCTGCTACGGAACAACCTGAGTCTGGAATATCACCGGAACTTTTTGCAGCAGACGATTCACCCGACTGGTTAAAAAACCTTCAATCTCCATCAACCGGCTCACAGGAACCTTCTGCGTCTGAAACATCGCCCCAACCAGGTGGAGTGGATGATTCTCCCGATTGGTTAAAAACCCTCCAATCTCCATCCTCCGCCGCACAGGAACCTCCAGCTCCATTGCAGGGCGGAGATAATTTACCTGACTGGCTATCTGATTTGCCGGGCATATCCGCGCAAAGCAGTTCCACTCCAATCGAAACGGGAGAACCTGCCCAAACCGAAAACATACCGGATTGGTTGGGTCAACTTAACCAGAAGTCTATCCCGCAGGAATCCGCTACACCTGCTGGGCCAGCCGGTTCCGTGCCTGACTGGTTGTCCAATTTCGATTCTGCCGCGCCACCCTCCACCTCGGCTTTCTCAGAAAATTTTCCTGACCGGCTGCCCAATCTGGAAGGAAAATCCACACCAGATTCTGGAACGCCAGCGAAGGGATTTAACAGCGAGTCCCAGTCTCCCAGCAACCCACCTCAAGATACACCCAATTGGTTATCCCAATTGCAGGCAGATGTTAATGCTGCGCAGGACGCGCAGCAGCACAAGGATGACTTTGAGGTCGTTCCAGCCGCGCCTGCCTCCCCAAAAGAGACCGGGCCACTTCCCGATTGGTTAATCGGGATCGAATCTACGACACCCTTGACAAGCAGTACCCCGCCATTGATTGTTGATAATAAAGATAACCTTCCCGGCGAACAAGGCGAAACGGCTTTTTTGTTGGAAACGCCCAATTGGCTTTCAAAATTAAATCCGGAACAAGCATCGGAAAAATCCACTATTACTGCTGCTAATGAAGAACCGGCAAATTCAAAAACCCTGGAATCCGCTGAATTGCCTTCCTGGGTGCAGGCCATGCGCCCGGTGGAATCTGTGGTGGAATCGAAAACGGCAGCATTGATCGAAAATCAGGTTGGCGAACAAAACGGTCCGCTGGCTGGTTTAAGCGGGGTGCTTCCCTCGGAACCGGGGCTGGGATTTTTGCGCAAGCCCCCGGCGTATTCCACGAAACTTCAAGTGTCCGATGGGCAGCGTAATTATGCTGCCACCCTCGAACGGTTGATTGCTGGCGAAACCACCGCTCGGACACCCAAAACGACGCCACTGTCTTCGAACCAGTTGTTGCGTTGGTTGATTACGGTACTCCTCTTCCTGGCAGTAGTATTGCCGTTTATATTCGGCGCAAATAAGGGTGGCGCACAAATTGCGCCTGCGACCTCGCTGGGATCATCCGATCAGGGCGCTTCATCGAAAATAATAAATGGGCTGGCTGGAAACATTCCTGCATTGGTTGTATTTGATTATGATCCAGCCCTCTCTGGCGAATTGGAGGCGGTGGCCGCTCCCCTGATGGACCGGTTGCTCTCCAAAGGAGTCCCTCTGGCGTTGATATCTACGTCGCCAACCGGCCCAATCCTGGCGGAACATTTCCTGCAAACCACCCCGTTAGTAAAAGATTATCAATACCAGAGCGGAAATCAATACGTCAATCTGGGTTATCTGGCCGGAGGACCGGTAGGTATTTTGTATTTTGCAAATTCGCCGACAGAAGCTGTGACGGTTGGCATGGATGGCCAGCCTGTCTGGGTAGCTGGTCCCTTGCAGGCTATCCAGAAGTTGAGCGACTTTGCTGTGGTCATTGTCCTCACTGATAATGCCGATACCGGCCGTAATTGGATTGAACAGGCCGGTCCGCGTCTTGGTAGTACGCCGATGTTGATGGTTATCAGCGCGCAGGCGGAACCGATGATCCGGCCCTATTTCGACTCTGGCCAGCTCAAAGGCTTGGTTTCCGGTTTGTCAGATGCAAAGATTTACGAACAATCCAATCAAAGCTTGGGTCCGACTCATCAATTTGGCTTGGATAATCAATATTGGGATTCGTTCAGTGTTGGAATGCTGGTTGCCGAGCTTATCATCGTCGCAGGTGGAATAATGGGCGTTATGATCGATTGGCGTGCCCGCCACAAAGTTTCTGGAGAGGAGGCCTGATCATGCCTGTGACCCTCTCCAATAACTTGGTACCCGGTTTCCTTGGTTTCTTGCTTACATTGATGATTCTAAGCTATCTGGTTGGTGACAACCCCGCTTTTCGAGTGGCGGTATATATTTTCGTCGGGGTTTCGGCTGGGTACGTTGCTGCGGTGGCCTGGTGGCAGGTGATCTATCCGAAAGTGTTTTTAGCTTTGTTCTCCGGCACCTTTATAGATGCATTGATAGCTTTGGTTTCACTTATTTTGGGTATTTTGCTTCTGATGAAGCTTTCTTCGCGAACGGCCTGTTTGGGTACTCCCTCCCTGGCGTTCCTGGTGGGAGTAGGTGCGGCAGTGGCTGTTGGCGGGGCGGTGATGGGGACAATTATTCCACAGACACTGGCATCTATCAATGTATTAAACCCTACTACTACGGGAGAATCCTGGCTGGCCCGCTTGTTCTTTGGAGCAATCCTGCTGGTTGGTACGATAACAACACTGGTCTATTTCCACTTTGGAGCCAAGTCAACTCCCGGCGGACCTCAGCGCAGCAAGCTGGTGATCTTGTTGAGTCGGATAGGGCAGGTTTTCATCGCAATAACCCTGGGCGTTTTGTTCGCAGGTGTCTTTGCCGCTGCCCTGACCGCGCTGATCGAGCGTATGAATTTCATCTGGTTTTTTCTGACTTCCGTTCTGTAAACACGTATGCCTGGATCCATGGAAGATTCTGATTCTCTCTTGGCAGTTGACGTCGGCACCGTGACCACGCGTGCAGCATTATTTGACGTAGTGGAAGGGTATTACCGGTTCATCGCCTCCGGCCATTCCTCCAGTACGGCTGCCGCGCCTTTTAAAGACATTAACGAAGGCATCCACAATGCAATAGAAGAACTTCAACTCATCACTGGGCGAAAGTTCCTGAGTGAAGACCAGCGTTTGATCATCCCAGCCGAGGTTGGCAAAGGTGTCGATACTTTCGCGGCCACTATTTCCGCCGGGCCGGCCATGAAAACTGTTGTGGTTGGTCTGTTGAATGATGTTTCGGTCGAGAGTGCCCAGCGGTTGGCGCGTACGACCTATGCCCGCGTGGTGGATACCCTTGGGTTGAACGACAAGCGCAAACCCGAACAGCTGATTGACACCTTATTGCGCCTTCGCCCCGACCTGATTCTTGTCGCCGGGGGTACGGATAATGGAGCTACTCTTTCTGTCCGGCACTTGATCGAGATTATTGGTCTGGCATGTTACATTCTGCCAGCCGAAAATCGCCCCGCTGTGCTCTATGCAGGGAATAAGAATATGGCCGAGGAAATCAAAACTGGCTTGCAGAACCTGACCTTCTCCCTGAGTATAAGCCCCAATATTCGCCCTGATCTTGAAACGGAAGACCTTCAGGCCGCCCAAAACGCCCTGGCCAGGCTTTATTCCCAGGTCCGGCGCAACCAGATGAGCGGTGTGGATGAACTCAATGCCCTGACGGGAAATACATTGATGCCAACCGCCTATGCTGAGGGGCGGATAATCCGCTTCCTCAGCCAGGTGTATGATTCAGCCAAAGGCATTCTGGGCGTGGATCTGGGTGCATCCGCCGCCAGCGTGGCCGCTGCTTTCGCGGGCGAATTGACCTTGGGTGTCTACCCACAACTGGGTCTCGGCGAAGGCCTTGCCAACCTTCTCCGTTATACAAGTCTGAACGAAATTATGAAATGGGTTACGCTGGACATCCCTGCCGATACGGTACGGGATTACATCTACCAGAAATCCATTTATCCAGGCACACTGCCTGCCACTCCCGAGGATCTGTCTATTGAACAGGCTTTGGCGCGTCAGGCCTTAAACATTGCTTTGAACAGTATTTCAAAGGATTTCCATCGCCAGGTCCGGCGCGCCTCGCCTGCATTGGTCCCTTATTTTGAGCCCATCCTCGCGTGTGGGAGTGTCATTACCCGCGCCCCAACCCTCGGGCAGAGTCTGATGATCCTGCTGGATGGCATACAACCAGTAGGTATTACCACTTTGATATTGGACCAGAACAACCTGCTGCCTGCCTTGGGTGCAGCTGCCAGTCGAAATTCCATTCTTCCCATCCAGATATTGGAATCGGGCGCTTTACTTGGTTTGGCAACGGTGGTTGCACCCTATACCACCGGCCGGCCAGGTAATACGCCTGTCTTGAAGGGTCGCCTGTTGTACCAGAATGGGAATGAAAGCCGCGTGGATATCAAACAAGGTGCGCTGGAAGTATTTCCCCTCCCGGTTGGACAATCAGCCCGATTGTTCATTAATCCATTTCATCATACCGATATAGGCTTTGGCCCCGGGCGTACCAACGAAGCCGGAATTCCTGTTACCGGAACGGCCCTTGGTTTGGTGATTGATGCACGTGGTCGTCCGTTGCCTTTGCATGCTGATCCTGCACGCCGGCGTGATATTGCTAAAAAATGGCTTTGGACGATAGGAGGCTAGACAAACCGATGCTGGCTCCTGTTGTACATATTCTCCCACTAACCACAATCCGGCGCGAACGCCTGTTGCCCGTGCCAGGGCGAATTACAGTTCACTTGGATCAGAAGGTCAATCCGCTGGATGTGGTAGCCGAGGCCAAATTTGGAGCAGAACACTTGCTGATCGATGCGGCTCGTACGATGGGTCTCCAGCCGGATGCAGCGCAGAGCCTGGTCCAGGTCAAAGCGGGAGATTCGATCTCCCAGGGCGATGTCCTTGCCAGACGGGTGGGGTTTGGCTTGCAAATTGTCCACGCCCCCTGTGATGGAAGGGTAATCTTATCCGGTGCCGGGCAGATCCTGATTGAAGTCGGGGATTCTACCTTTGATTTGCATGCGGCTATCCCGGGGATAATAACGCGCGTGATTCCCGAACGTGGTGTGGAAATCACATTCAATGGGGCGCTTGTCCAGGGAGTATGGGGGAATGGGCAATTGAATGTCGGTTTGTTGTTACCTGTACTTACCACCCCGGAAGACCCTTTGACAGCCAAACATTTGGATGTCAGCATGCGCGGATCAGTAATATTGGCGGGTTATTGCAGTGACCCCGCCGTCGTCCAGGCGGCCAGCGACCTGCCTGTGCGCGGCATTATCCTGGGCAGCATGTCCTCTGCCCTTATTCCTCTGGCATCGCAGGCGGAATACCCGATTATTGTAGTTGATGGCTTTATCCAAAGGCCGATGAATGCGACAGCCTACAAATTACTGACCACCAATGCCAAACGTGAAACGACCCTTAATGCTGAGCCGTTTAACCGCCAGACCGGCATGCGACCCGAAATTTTCCTCTCCCTGCCGGTCACGCAGGAACCACCCGCCCCGCGCGAGGTGGAAACGTTTGCTCCTGGTCAGACGGTACGTCTGATGCGCGAGCCTCATGCAGGAACTGTCGGGACCCTGGTAAGTTTACGTCCCGGGTTGACCACCTTACCCAGCGGTATAAGGGCAGCCGCAGCCGATGTGCGGCTGGAATCTGAAGAGCAGGTTCTCATTCCGCTTGCCAATTTGGAAGTCCTAGTGTAAGATAATTCATAACGAGGAGGAAGCAGCGATGTTAGATGAAGGTAATAATCCCAACCTGGAAACCCCCGAGGCACCCCCCGAGGCACCCCTACCGGAGGAGTCGAATAACCGAACTTTCTTGATCGTGGGAGGTGTTTTTGCGGCCCTGATCTTTCTGACGCTGGTGTGTGGCGCAGTTTACGCACTATGGTACCTGCCAAGTCACACCGCTTCACAAAAAGCCACCCAAGCAGCCATCCAGTCTGGAAATGCGCAGGTCGTCGCACAGATGACTTCCACCGCGCAGGCTGCCCTGTGGACGCCGACCTCGTTGCCAACCGAAATACCCACGGCCACCCCTGTACCCACCATTGCACCGCTCAACAGCCCGACCGCGGTGATCGCGTTGAGTACAGACACCCCAATGGCAACTCCCACCACTTACCCTGCTACCCTGATTTCAATGCAGACTCAATTGGCGGCACAACTGACCTCCACGGCAGTGATGTATGCATTGCCTGGGATTGGAACGCCGGCGGCTGCGATGCCCAGGACTGGCTTCTTTGATCAGCTGGGCTTGCCCGGTTTGATTATCCTGGCCCTGGCGCTTATAGTGGTAATTTTCCTGGCACGGCGCCTGCGTAACGCTCCATCCAGAAAATAACCGGGACAAAAACACTATTGTAGGGATACGTTTCGTATCCCTACCGGTTGTATTCGCGTGAACCCGCCCAAACGGGTTCACGCTTTTTAATTTTATTTAGTCTTGAATTACGTTACGCTGGCAGCCACTGTTTGCCCGTATCCGAGCAAGGCTTTAACCATTTCCCTGCTGCGGCCCTCGGCATACACGCGCAGCACCGGCTCGGTGCCGGAGGGCCGGATAAGCAGCCAGGAATCGTCGGTCATGATGTACTTGACGCCGTCAACATTGCTAATCGTTGCCACCTTCTGGCCGCCAATCTCCGCCGGAGCCTGTTTGATCAGGAAATCGGTCATGTCCGATTTTGCAACCGGATGCTGCAGGCGCAAGTCGGTCCGTTCGTAAAAGGCCGGACCAACATCTGCCAGCAAGTCTTCCACCAGGTCATGCAGGGATTTGTGCGCCGCGGCGATGATCTCGATCAATAATAATCCCATGATCGGGCCGTCCCCTTCAGGGATATGTCCTTTAAATGAAATGCCGCCCGATTCTTCACCGCCGATCAGCACATCCTGAGTCATCATATGGTCGGCGATATGGTTAAAGCCCACCGGCGTCTCATAGAGCTCCAAACCATAGCGCTGGCACAAACGGTCTATCATGCGCGTGGTGGAGACTGTCCGCACTACTGCGCCGGTCCAGCCGCGTTTTTCCACCAGGTATTGCAAGGCGAGTGCCATAATTTTATGCGGGTCTACGAAGTTGCTATGCTCATCCATGGCTCCGATGCGGTCTGCATCCCCGTCGGTGGTAACGCCAAAATTGCCCATCCCTGCGCCGATCGCGCCGGCCAGCGCACCCAGGTATTTGGCAATTGGTTCGGGGTGGATGTTGCCAAAGCCCGGGTTCATTTCGCCGCGGATCTCGGTGATCTCACAGCCTGTCCCTTGTAAAAAGGCTTTAATGACGCCGCGTCCCGAACCGTACATGGAATCCACCACAAAACATTGCGGGTTTTCGGCTATAACATCGCTGTTGATCAGCGTTCGCAAATGCTCGAAATATGCCGGCAGGGGATTGAATTTTTGGATCAGGCCTCTTTCCCGCGCCACATCGAAATCCATCAGGTTCGGGCCGCGGGCGCGTTCCTCATTATCATTGAGATAAACTTCCACCCGGTGGCACTGTTCGTTCGAGGCTGATCCACCATAAGCCGCCTTGAGCTTGACGCCGTTGTAGCGCGGGGCATTATGGGATGCGGTGATCATCACCCCGGCGATGGCATGCAGATTTTTTACCGCATAGGAGATGGCGGGCGTAGGCGCGTCTGAATGCGCCAGATAAACGATAAAGCCATTGGCAGCCAGGACGCGCGCCACATCCCCGGCGTACCGGTCAGAGAGGAAGCGTGTATCGAAGCCAACCACAAATTTCTTCGGGTCGGGCGCCTGGCCGTCCTTGCCGGTTTTATCCCAGGATTCGGATGCCACCGCATCCGCAATGGCCTGGCTGAGCATGCGCAGGTTGGTGAAAGTGAAGGTGTCCGAAATAACGGCGCGCCAGCCGTCCGTACCAAAATGGATGGTCAAGGGTAACTCCTAGAAAAAAAGGATATGGTTCTTTGGGAATCGTCGGGGCAAGCAATCGGGGGTACACCCCCAAATCATTCCCTTAATCAAGGCAATTCCCAAACGACCAAAGATATCAGGGGGTCGGTGTCAGTGTCAGCGTGGTCGGCGGGGGCGTCTCTGTGGTTGCCAGGAGAACGGTTGTCATCACCCAGCCATCCATATTGTTCCACCGGACATGCGCCCAGGAAAAGCCGCCGGCAGTTTGAATTTCCGGCATTACTTGGACAAGGGTACCGTTAAGTAAAACGGCCAGCGCATTCCCACCAGCCGGAACGGAACGGATATATGCCCCGCCACCGGTGGAGGCCTTGATGACAGCGTAGGCCGGCGTAGGGCTGGCGGTGGCGGTCGGCGAGGGTGTGTCCGACGGGGTGAAAGTGGCTGTGGCGGTTGGCGTATCAGTGCTGGTTGGGGAGTCGTACGGCACGAAAACCACAGCAGTGGGAATCCGCACAATCGTCGGGCGGGCGGCAAGGATTTCATTCCGGATGACCCTGGGCAAACCGGTAAAATAAACCAACCCAGCCAGGCAAAGCAACCAAATGAAAATGGGCAGGAAATACCCACCCGCTTTCAGCGGTTTGAAGCGCATTACAGCCAAGGTGATGACTCCCACCAGCCCGGCCAACGCCAGGTGAACCAGGAAAACCTCCGCTCCATCCGGCCAGAGGGTTGCGGAGCCTATCCCCAACCCAATCCCGCCCGCGCTGAGCGGCATGAATAACCCATAGGCCAGCATGATGCTCGGCAGGACCGGTCTGTTCTCGGAACGGACAAATGAAATCGTCAGCAGGATCGCTCCCAAGGCCAACAGGAATAAATCCGGCCACCATAGATGGGAATGATAGCTGGCCTGGGTAAGTGGTAAATGCAGCCACAGGCGCCCGACCCAGCCGGCCAGTGCCCCGGTCAGGAACACCAGCAGGCTGGCCTCCAGCACCCCTCCCAGCGTCAGGAAGAAGAAGCGCCAGGAACCGGTCTGGACGGCCAGTACCATGCCCACCCAGGGGGTCAACAGCGGAGCGAGCAGGATCCCCAGCAGGAGCACGGCCGGCGAATCCATCAAATAGGCGGCGCCCAGGACGGCTCCGCACAGAACGGCAAACACGAAAAATTCAAAGGATGGAATGGACCGACGGGCCAGGCCATCCAGGATGGCAGCCCGCTCTTCTGCGTCGGGCATTACCAACGTGCGGTTGGCGCGCCTGCGGCGGGCGCGTGCCCTGCGACTGGTCCTGTCAAGCGGGGTGAAATCCTCGGGCAGGTTGGGTTCTTCGGAAAATACCACTTCCTCGGAGGGAGTTTCTTCGGAAGGGGCCGGCTCAGCCGGGATGGGCTCTTCTTCGGAAGCGGCCGGCTCGATTGGCCTGGGTGGTTCTTCTTCTGGAAAACTCATGGTTGCATCCTCGCTCTCGTTCTTCCAGGCTTATTATACAACAACAAAGAAGCCAGGATATGCCTGGCGTCTTTGATTTTAGTGTCTATCTAAAAATCTGGGAAGAACCGCATTTTGAATGTGTGCGGCGAAGCCGTACACATTCAAAATGAGAACTCTTCCTGAATTTCTTGAAGAAAGTTACACCCAGCCGCGTAATTGCATGGCTTTGACCACCCGGTCTATTGCCACCATGTAGGCTGCGTCGCGCATATAGACTTTCTGCTTGAGCGACATATTCAATACGCCGTGGAAGGCCTGGGTCATCTTGATGTCGAGTTTTTCCAGCACTTCCTTCTTGGTCCAGTAGAAGTTCATATCGTTCTGGACGCTTTCGAAGTAAGAGCAGGTCACGCCGCCGGCATTGCACAGGAAATCCGGGATGTCGAAGATGTTGTGCGTCTTGAAATATTCGTCGGCTTCCGGGGTGGTCGGGCCGTTGGCGCCTTCGGCGACGATCTTGACACGCTTGGAGATCTTCCCGACGTTTTCGGCGTTGATCTGCCCGCTCAGCGCAGCCGGGATCAGCACATCCACATCCTTGGTGATCCAGACATCGCCGTCTTCGACGACGTAACCGGCCTTGATGGCCTTTTCCCGGTTGATTTCGCTATATTCGTTGATGATGGTCATCAGGAAGTGCGGATCCACGCCATTCGGATGGCTGTAGGTGTAGGCTTTCTTATCGATGTGGTCCCAGCAGGAGACACAGGCTATTTTGCCGCCCAGCATTTCGATGAAGGCGATGGCGGCATATTGCGCCACGTTGCCAAAGCCCTGCAAGGCAGCCACGCATTTCTTCGAATCCATCCCCAGGTGTTGCATGGCTTCCCGGACCGTGTAGACGACGCCGTAACCGGTGGCCTCGGTGCGGCCTTCCGAGCCGCCGCCTTCGATCGGCTTGCCGGTGAACACGCCGGGGGTGTACTTGCCGACCAGCCTGGAATACTCATCCATCATCCAGCTCATCATCTGCGGGGTGGTGTAAACATCCGGGGCTGGCACATCCTGGCGCGGGCCGATGTTCTTCCACATCTGCCTGACCCAGCCGCGGCACAGGCGTTCCTTCTCATCGACGGAAAGCGTGGCCGGGTCCACGATGACGCCGCCCTTGCCGCCGCCCAGCGGGATATCGGCAACGGCGCACTTCCAGGTCATCCACATGGACAGGCCGCGCACGGTGTCCAAGGTCTCGGCCGGGTGGAAGCGTATGCCGCCCTTGTGGGGGCCGCGCGCATCGTTATGCTGTACGCGGAAGCCTGTGAACACCTTCAGCGTTCCATCGTCCATGCGCACCGGGATGCGGAAGGTGAACTCACGCAGCGGCCAGCGCAGCACCTCGGCGATCTGCGGGTCCAGCTTGAGCTGTCCGGCCACCCGGTCAAACTGCTTCTGTGCCATTTCGAATTCATTTACACCTGCCATAATTTATCTCCTTTTAGGATTGAAAATGGGTATCGTCTCACGCTGTGCTGGAAGGGTGGGGGTTCCCCCCGTCCCCCCGCTTCATGGAGATGATAGGGAATAGAAGTGAAAAGATAAGCGGGCACCCCGGAGGGAGGCCCGCTTTAGTTCGCTTCTTCCATGGAAAATATTTTCTGCATAGGCAATTCCATTCAATTGTCTTACAACCTAAGATACACGATTAAGCATGCAAAGTCAATATGACGAAAACCATTCTCACGTATGATTAATGTGACAAAACTCACAATCGAAGAATAATGGCCCGGGCATCCGGACCATTATTCTCGTTAATTAGGATTGTCCTGATCGCCCGGCTCTTCATCCTCGCCCGAGTCGAGCTCGAGCTTGACCTTTTGCGGATCCAGCTGGACCCACAGCAGGAGTACATGCCCATCGTCTGTTTCGACCGAGCGCGCCGCCATGATGGGGGCCTGTTCCTCCAGGCCGAGGTCGTTGCGGTACTCCAGGTGAATGGTCTGGTTGGAGCGCCAGCGCCGGTAGCAGCGTTCCACCAGCGCCGGGCCGTTGAACGTGCGCAGGCGGGTCAGCAGGGTGAGCGGCAGGTTCGGCCCTTCGCCGAGACCCAGCGCCCAGCCATCCTGGACTTGTTCGAAAACGGGGGGTGGACCTTCGATGATGGTTATTTTGTCATCCATGCGGTTTACCTGTAGTGCCAGGATGATACCATAATGCGCAGGTTACGGAAAGTACCCGGCAAGGAGGTTGTTTGCATTAGCAGTATTCGTTTCTAGGAAACGAAAGGAGGAACGAATAAGTGAATTTGGAATTGACGATTGATGAGTGAAGATTGGAGGAAGGAGCATTTTCTGACTGGGACATCATTTGTTTCCGAGGAACGAAAGGAGGAACGAATGGAAGGTGAAGAGAAAAGAGAAGGGAGAATAGGGAGGCGGACATTATTGTGATCAGGTTGCCGATAGCTGAAAGCTGAATACTGAGGCGTCGGGGTTGTTGCCAGGCAGGCTAATATTAGAACTTTTGTTCTGATTTGTCAAGGGAGGAAGCAAAAAGACTTCCGAAGTTTTACCCCCACCGGGGCGCTGCGCGGAAAACTTCGGAAGTCTTAATCATTCAGGGTGCAGGAAAGCCTTTCTAAAACACGGGTGGGAGGCCGGGAATATCCTGCCTGCCAATCTCGTTCAATATTTTAATATAAATCTATTCAATCCATTGACATTTTTTACAGTCTTTTTAAGACCCCTGGGCAGAAAAAACCACATTCTCGCGCCTTTGAAGCCTACAAACCGGTGCAGACTTTTGTCGTCACGCCAGAAAACGCCTATCGTTTTGCTGTGAAGCAGCGTCCAAGGAACCCGCAGCCCCTGGATAGGAACCAGCCCATGTCTCGCAGAGAAACGCCTTTTCTACGTCATTCGATCGTTTTTCTGGCGGCCCTTTTATTGGCCAGCTGCGATTTTTTAGGATGAACAACATCCCAAACTGCATCGGGGTGTTTGGAAGCCACCTGTAACAATACCCGTGCGGGGCCTTGTGGAATGCGGCGGCCCTGCTCCCAATTCTGCAAAGTGGCGCGACTGATACCCAGTAATGTGGCAAATTCGCTTTGAGATAGATGGTAGTTCGCCCGGATTTGTTGCACGTCTGCGTGGTCCGGTTTTTCCATGCTGAAAGTGCGCGTAGGGCGTTTTTCTCCGCGCAATATGGATCCGCCTTCGCGTACGCTTTCCAAAAGTTCGTTGAACAATTCGTCTTTCATGGATATTCCTTTTCCACAATTTGCCTGAGCGTTTTTATCTGGCCAGGAGTGAGATCAGCACTTTCGTTTTTTGCATAAATGAACAACATCAGGATACGATCCTGCGCGACAGCCCAATAATAGATGATGCGTGCGCCGCCGCGTTTCCCATGGCCAGAGGCGCTCCAGCGGATTTTTCGCAGACCTGCACTGCCTGGTATGACAGGTCCGGCATCCGGCCGGTCTACCAATGTAGCCTGGAGGAGGCGATATTCTTCGTCCGGCAGGAGTTCCATCACCCGCCGAGTAAAAATGGATGTCTCAATAATGACCATGGTATTCCACCCAAAGAATATACGCCATTGACGTATATTTGTCAAGGGAGATCAAAGTCTGTTCCTGAAAATGATATTTCCTTCGTGATCCCTGGTGGCCGCCTGTTCCGCGGTGCTCTCCCGCGGAATCGCGCTGATATCTTTTCTTTTCCTATTCGTCCGGGTTGCTTTTTACCACGAAGGGCACTAAGTAACACGAAGGAACAGAGTATTATTTTTTCTTAGTGACCCTTTGTGGCCTTTGTGTTAAAATCCTTTCCCCTCCGAATTCCTCTCCCCCCTCATTTCCTCCACCCAAAGATCGCCGCCAGCACCAGCCCCCAGGCGCCCGCCCGGATCAATGCCTCCAGGAAGGCAATTCCAGCCTGGCTCCAGTTCACGCCGTGCCGCACCGTGGTAATCTGGGTGAACAATGCCAGCAGGACCAGGATCACGAAGCCGATCAGCGCCACCAGGGAGACGGACGGATGTTTCTTCCAGCCAACCAGCGCCAGGATCACGCCCACCAGCCAGACCAGGTACACCGGCAATTGAGTCAGGATCGCCGCCAATAAACCGAGTCCATTCATAATTATTACTCCTTTCGAATTGTATTATCCTCATTATACCCAGGCGGCATTACGGCCCGGTGACCGGCTTGTAAAAATGGTGTAAATTCCCGCGGCTGCGGCCGGCCCCGCCCCCGGCCCCCGGCAGGCGCAAGCCGCAGGCTGCTGGGGCTGGTTTACATTACATAATCGCAAGCATGTGTCAGAAGACAGTTTTAGTTGTACAATATTTTCATCAAAAATTTTTTTGATTGGCATCGAATGATTGTTTTTCAACCTTAGTTTTGTCTGATTGGATTGACGAACTACTACTAAGATTAATGAGGAAAAAACATGAATCCTGAAGAAGCTCGAAATGTTCTATGGTTGCGGAACAATCCTCGTCCGTTGGGAAAGTTGCTGGAAGAAGGTTATCTTACAAAAGATAGGTTGGAGTGGGCGGCCCAGTGGGCCTATAATTCAAAATTACAGCAGGCTGCAAAGGTACTTCTAGATACCGAAAAGCCAATTGAGCAGGCATTGGAAAAACAAAATGTTTCAAACACCTCTCAACAATCGCATTTCGAAATCGGGATGCGCCTGGATCGAGCGTGTGCCACAAAATGGCCTTTTTCTCCGTATAATGGTCAACCTATGGGAGTTTTGGTGCAGTCGCAGCAGCTTTCCATCAAGGATTTGGGATATGCCATTGATAATGCCTATGATGAGAAAGTCAGGCAGGCGGCTATTGCGTTAGCGCTAGTGCGGTTTGAGCGGCTTGTTAAAGAACCTGCCCCGCCGGTAGGGTTTGTCAAAACTGTTTCAAGCGGAAGAACATATTCAGAAAAAATACAATATAACCTTGCCCTCATTGAGGGATTAATATTCGGCCTGTGTTTAGGTATCTTACTTACAATAATGGGGATTCTGTTCATCAATGGTCTAACACCACATCAGAATAGCTATTCTATATCTTCCTTGGCATTAACTCCAATGGGTCTTCTTGTGGTCGTTATTGCGTTATTATTAACACTCTTGGTGGTTGGGTTGTTAGTTTTCATACCAGACCAGATAGGTAAAAGGTTTGATAAGCAAATTGAATTATTCCGGCTCGGCGAAGAAGGAGAAGAGCGAACTGTCCAAATGGTTGTGCAGGCTTTGGACGGGAATTGGTCGCTATTCAGAAATGTAATTCTCCCCGGTCGGAAAAAAAGGCGACCTGGATATTGTCTTGGTAGGGCCGCCCGGAGTTTGGGTTCTTGAAGTTAAAAATCTTCATGGCGATTATCGAAACATCGGAGAGACTTGGGAATACCGGCAGGGTGGTAAATGGAAAACCGCTTTTGCAAATCCGAGCAGTCAGGCAAAGGACAATGCCACTCGTCTGGGAAATTTCCTGCGGGCAGACCATCTAGATACTTGGGTGAATCCCGCTGTTGTTTGGGTGAACGAAGAAAGCCCTTTATTTGTCGAAAACCCATCCACATCTGTCTGGTTATTCAATCATCTACCAGATGAATTGGGCAATATCTGGCAGTCTGAAAAGCTTTCTCAAGAAGAGCGAAATAAGATCACTTATAAACTTAATAAATTATGTGAAACGCAGAAAAAAGCCGGATAACCAGCCATGGAAAAACCAGATTCTCAAGATAACGAAATGTTGCTGGCCATTTTTAAGTACAAAATTTCCCTCACCATATTGCAAGAAGATGGCTGGTACCATATCCCGGTTGATCACGCCCCCAGGAGTTTCCAAAATACACATTGGTTGTGCTTCTATCAAGGCAAAGTGTTTGGTAAGGAAGCCTACCGTGTCCAATATTATGGGGAGATCGAAGGGTACGAAGTCGTTCCATATCGCGAGTTATTCCCAAACCTGATTGAAAGCTCTAAATCAGATTGGCTGTATTACAAAGTTCGGTTAAAGGAATTGAAAAGATTGGACAAACCCATTCTGAGTTATCGCCCGCGTCGCTTGAGTTTTGTACCAACCACTTTGACTAAGTTTGAGTCTGCTACACTGATCAATGATTTATTCAACGATAGTCCACTCGAAGATTTGATGTGGGTTGAATTGAAAGAATTGGATATTAAAGCGGAACGGCAATGGCTGCTCCCCATTGAAGAACGAAATTATTATCTGGATTTTGCCATTTTCTGCAATGCTGGCTTCATCGACCTTGAAACAGATGGCGATGCATATCATACCCAAAAAGACCGAATAAAAATCGATAACGAACGCAACAACCAGTTGGCTCAAAAAGGCTGGCAGGTGCTTCGCTACAACGGTGCTGAAATTCGTTCCAATATGGGTCATTGCGTCCGTGAAGTCCAGAA
>JBEKEB010000021.1:0-29664 GCA_050014055.1 Anaerolineales bacterium
GTTGCGCCTGTCAATGTGACAGCCACCCAGGCACCTGTGTCCAGTCCAGTTGCTCCCACCGCAACCCTGCCACCCGCTGCAGTTGCAACGGCAACATCCGTTCCAGCCGCTACGGCCACTGTCGCTCCGACAGCCACTTCTGCTCCTACGGCGACCAGCCAGCTTACCGCGCAAGTGGCTCCCTCAATAAATGCCAATTGCCGGAAAGGCCCAGGAACGGGATATTATGTAGTCACATACTTGCAGCAGGGAAATGTATACAATGTGATCGGCCGGAACAGCCTGAACACGTGGTGGCTGGTCCAGGCGCCGGGGAACGTGACCTGCTGGATAGGCGACCCAGGAGCCACCCAAATGGGGCCAGTTGATCAAGCCACCATTTCCCTAATCCAGCCTTTGCCGACGACCCCGGCCACCTTTGTGGACTCCTACACATGTAATACCACGTTGCACACCCTGAAAGTAGTGTTCAACTGGTCGGCGGTAACAAATGTGACGGGTTACCGGATCTACCGTAACGGCACCCAGATAACTGACGCTGCCCCGACTGCAACGGCCTTTAGCGATGCGAGTGCACCAAGGGGAGTAAGCCTGGTGTATGCATTGGAAGCTCACAATGATTATGGTGCGGCTGCCCGCATTTCGGTGTCTGTCCCGTCATGCGATTAGCCAATTCGAATAAAAAATCCCTCCATACCGGAGGGATTTTTTTACGCTTACGCCCAGATACCCCGTTTCCCTGGAGATTCCCAAGAGCCCTTTAATTTCTAACATTAATTTGATATTTATTGGATATAATCAGTCTTATATTTTAAACAGAATAGCAGACCTTTTCAAAACCAGGGGTGGATGAGGGGTGAGCGGGCGGATTTGCCATCCACTCACCCCCCGGCTCCCCATTTGTTTGAGAGGATACGAATACCAATCATCAAGGGAGTTGGAATGGACAAGCAAACATACCTCGATTTCTATTATCAGATGGTGCTCATCCGGCGCCTGGAAGAACGCGGTGCAGAACTTTACCAGGCCGGGAAAATTGGCGGATTCATGCACCTGTATATCGGACAGGAGGCGGTAAGCACCGGGTTGATCGGGGCACGGCAGCCGCAGGACCGGGTCATTACCGCTTACCGCGACCATGGGGTGGCAATCAATTGTGGGATCTCGGTCAACCAGGTGATGGCAGAGCTGCTTGGTAAGTCCACCGGCATATCGAAGGGTCGTGGCGGATCCATGCACATGGCGGACGTGACGAAGAATTTTTGGGGCGGCCATGCCATCGTAGGTGCGCATCTGCCACTGGCTTCCGGGTTGGCGCTAGGGGACAAATATGCCGGCCGGGATGGTGTGACCATCTGCATGTTCGGCGAAGGAGCCACCAATATCGGCTTCTTTCACGAAGCATTGAACCTGTCAATGGTTTGGACTTTGCCTGTTTTATGGGTCTGCGAAAATAACCTCTACGGGATGGGAACGGATGTTGCGCGCGCCTCGGCGGTATCCGAGATTCAGCAGAAAGCGGAAGGGTATGGCATGGCGCATGAACGCGTGGACGGGATGAATGTAATGGCGGTTTACAAGGCGGCCAAAAAGGCCATCGAGTCAGTCCGCAGTGGATCCGGGCCACGCATGTTGGAAATCATGACGTACCGGTTCCGCGGCCACTCGATGGGCGATCCGGAACGGTATCGCAAGCAGGAAGAAGTCAAAAAGTGGGAAGAGCAGGACCCGATCGGCATTTTTTGTGATTTTCTGACCGCGAATAAACATGCAACTCTGGAAGAACTAAATAAAATCGATGAGCGTGCCAATGCGGACGTTCAGAAAGCGGTCGAATTTGCCGAAGCCAGCCCTGAACCGGGAATGGACACGCTCTTCGACGATATCTATGCGGAGGAGGTGTAATTATGGCCCGCATTACCATGCGCGAAGCCATTTCCCAGGCCATGTGGGAGGAAATGGAACGCGATCCGAATGTGTTTATCCTGGGCGAGGAAGTAGGTGTGTGGGGTGGTTCCTACGCCGTCACCAAAGGTTTTTATGACCACTTTGGAGGTGAGCGTGTGCGGGATACCCCCATTGCGGAGGCTGCCATTATCGGCGCGGCGATCGGGTCAGCCATGACCGGCCTGCGCCCAATTGCCGAGTTGATGACCATCAACTTTGCCTTCGCGGCCATGGATCACATCGTCAACCAGGCCGCCAAGCTGCATTATATGTTTGGCGGGCAGTTTATCCTGCCGTTGGTCATCCGGGCGGTTACCGGCGGCGGACGCCAGTTGGGCGCCACCCATTCGCAGACCCCGGATGCCATCTTTGCCCATTTCCCCGGGCTGAAGGTAGTTTCCCCCGGGACTCCGGAGGATGCCAAGGGTCTTTTGAAAGCCGCCATCCGCTCGAATGACCCGGTGCTGTTCCTCGAGCATGCCACCCTGTACCAGATGCGCGGCGAAGTGCCGGAGGGCGATTATGTCATTCCGATCGGCAAGTCCAAAGTCCAGCGCCCCGGCAAGGATGTCACGATTGTCACGTATTCCAAAGGATTGGAAATTTCGATGAAGGCCGCGGATGAGCTTGCAAAAGGGGGTGTCGAGGCTGAAATCGTGGATTTGCGCTCGCTGCGCCCGCTCGATATGGATGAGGTAATCAAGTCGTTCAAGAAGACCAACCGGGCAGTGGTGGTGGAGGAAGGCTGGAAATCGTTCGGGGTGGGTGCGGAAGTCTCCGCCCGCATCTATGAGCAGGCCTTCGATTATGTGGACGCCCCGGTTCGGCGCGTGGCCCAGAAGGAAGTGCCATTGCCTTATAACCGGACGCTCGAGCAATCCGCCCTGCCACAGTTAGAGGATGTGATAGCAGCGGTCAAGGAGGTGCTCTAATGGCTGATACCATCAATATGCCCAAACTGGGCTTCGACATGGCCGAGGGCACACTCGTCCGCTGGGTAAAGAAGGTCGGGGAGAGTATCAGCAAGGGGGATGTGCTGGCTGAGATCGAAACCGACAAGGCCACCGTGGAAGTGGAGTCATCGGCCAGCGGCGTTGTGCGCAAATTGCTGGTGAATGAAGGCGCGGTGGTGCCGATCAACTCACCGATCGCGATTGTGGGAACGGCGGAAGAAGTGATTTCAGAGGAGAAGGAAGAGAGGGAAGGAGATAAAGGGCAGGGGATAAAGAACGTACCAGTGGTCGGCAACCAGCCGTCAACAGCCAGCGGTCAGCCAACCGCGAGCGACATTCAGCAATCGGTAATCAGCAATCCCCAATCAGCAATCCTGAAAACTTCCCCGCTGGCGAAAAAAATCGCCCGGGAGAGCAGCGTGGATTTGAGCCACATCCAGGGCACCGGCCCAGGCGGGCGGATCGTGCGCCGGGATGTCGAAGGAGCGGTGCGAGGCCAGGCAGTAACGGCCAGCGGGCAGGCACAGGAATCTGTAACGCATCCACCGTTTGGAGTGGATGAAACAGTCAATCTGAGTAAATTACGCCAGGCCATTGCCCGGCGCATGGCTGAATCCAAGACCAGTATCCCGCATTTCTATGTGAGCCATGAATATAAAATGGATGCACTGATGGAGATGCGGTCGCAGTACAACCAGATCGTGCCGGAGAACGAAAAACTCTCGGTCAACGATTTCATCGTCAAGGCGGTGGGGCTGTCGTTACGACAATTCCCCAACCTGAATGCTTCATTGAATGGCAATTCCGTGTTGCGGCACGGGCAGGCCAACATCGGAATCGCGGTTTCAGTGGAAGGCGGCCTGCTGACGATCGTCTGCCGGGAGGCGGAGCGGAAGCCGCTACGCCAGATTTCCGCCGAAGTCAAAGCAATGGCGGCACGCGTGCGTGAAGGCAAAGTCAAGCCAGATGACATCGAAGGCTCGACCTTCTCCATTTCCAACATGGGTATGTATGATGTGGAGAACTTTTCCGCCATCATCAACCCGCCCGAAGCGGCCATCCTGGCGGTTGGCTCGGCGCGCCAAGTGCCGGTAGTGGAGGGAGGCGCGCTCAAAATCGGCTGGCGGATGAAAGCCACCATCTCGGTGGACCATCGCGTCAGCGATGGAGTGGAGGCAGCCAAGTTCATGCAAGCGTTGGCGATGTACCTGGAAGAGCCGCTGAGGTTGATTATATGAAAAGAAGAGCCCGTCACCTGCGAAGTGACGGGCTCTTCTTTAATTAGTCTTCCAACCAGGCTTTTAAGATTGCGCGCACCGACCGGCTCATCTCTTTTGAGAAATCCGCGTTGAATTTGCGGGTATAGATGAGCTGGCCCACGTTGCGAGCACCGGCAAGCTCGTCCCGGCCGTGGAAGGTCCGAATATGGGTTTCGTGCAACATCTCATCAAAATCTTCCCCATTGAGCCGCCGGTACCGGTTTTCGAAGAGAATGAATTTTTCCTGGAAGCGCGAGGTTTGCTTCCGACTGATTTGCTGCTGGGTGGGATAGCCAAAGCATACCAGGCAAATAGGGAAGACGTATTTTGGCAGGTCGAACAGGTCACGCTGAATCTCATAATTTTCTATGATATCGCCAATATAACAGGAACCCAGACCGAGCGATTCGGCCGCGATGACGGCCGTCTGGGCGGCAATGATGGCATCACAGCAGGCCAGGAACAGATCACCTTCCTCCGGCTTTCGCATGGGGGTTTTCGTTTGCTCACAAAGTTGGGCCACACCGGATGTAATGAAGTAGTCAACCCAGCGCTGGTAATCGGCCAGGAACAGCCAGACCAGCGGGGCACGCGCGATGAAAGGCTGGTTGTCACAGGTCTTGACCAATTTATTCTTGATGGACTGGTCGGTGACTTCGATGATCGAATACAGCATCAGGTTCCCGGCGGTGGGAGCGCGCAAAGTGGCGCGCAGGAGTTCTGCCCGCACTTCCGGCGCAATGGCTCTCTTTTCGTAGGCGCGCATGGATTTTCGCTTGAGGATGGTCTCGATGACCGGATTCATATAAATTAGTGTCCTGTAAAGTGCCCGTTACCTTGGATCTGACGGGCATCTGATTATGGGTTGATAAATGACATAGTGCGTAATCCAACCGCAAAGGGAAGAATTCATCACCAGCCGCCCAGGCAACCCGGGTCAGCGCAGGTCCCGCCCGCCGTTGACATCCACCGTCGCGCCGGTCATGAAGCTATTTTTCGGACTGGCGAGGAAGACAATCACCTGGGCAATTTCCTCAGGGGCGGCGTAACGCTGCAGGAGCATTTTGCTCCTGGCGTAATCGGCGTCCAGGTCGGCGATGGTATCCAGGCCCATGGGTGTAAGAGTGAGACCGGGCGTGACGCAATTCACCCGGATGCGCGGGGCCAGTGCACGTGCGGCGCTCTTGCCCAGGTTGACCAGCCCGGCTTTTGCGGCGGCATAGTGGGCCTGATGGGAAACGCCGGTCTGGGCCGAGACGCTGGAGACCAGAACGACGGAGCTGCCGTCCCGGAGCAGGGGAGTGCATGCCTGCAGAACGTAGAACGCGCCGTTCAGGTTGACAGCCAGGACGCGTTGCCACTCTGCGGGCGTGATCTCTGTAAAGGGATTGTGCAGACTCAAGCCGGCGCACAGCACCAGTGCATCCAATCCGCGGATTTCGGCCGGAAGGGCGTGGACGGCCGTTTTCACTTTGTCCGGATCGCCGACATCCATCGGGCACAACCAGGCTCTTCGTCCGTTCGCCTGCACTTGTGCGACAGTCTGCCCGGCGCCAACTGAATTTTTTCCAAAGGAAACAATCACATCCGCGCCTTCGGCGGAAAAGATCTGCGCGGCGGATGCGCCGATGCCACTGGAGGCGCCGGTGATGAAGACGGTTTTGTCTTTTAAATCAAGGTCCATGAAATTTCTGTTTCCAAATGATTTAATGAGTTAAGAATTACAACGCAAGGTTGTTTGGATTTCCTGAAGAAAAACGAAAATAATCCGCCAATCCAAGTTCCCTAATCCGTTTTTATTCGCGTCGTTATGCGATGATCAGCGGATTCCGACCTTCCAGTCTCGATCCATAGTAACTTCCATAGTCGTCTGGCAAGAAAGCGACTAAAGTCGTCACGACAGTGTCTTTTCGTAAAGTACTGATAATGGCTAGCCCTGCGGAAGTATAGCATGAGTCAGGGGAACCCGAAGTATCATGGTTCGCGAGATCGGTGGGCCCAAACGAGGAACAATTCCTGGGTGAAGGGAGAGGAAAACGAAAAACGTTAGAAGAAAATTGTGGGTGCGGGATGAGGCAGGTCGAATTTAAAGATGTTGCTGCGCGGCTGTGAGAGCGACTGTTGGGCAATGGTTACTAGTGAAAAACTGGCGGTCCGGGCCTGACCACGGCTGGCAGGCAGTAAAGGACCAGCGCCAGCCCCATTATAGTGAAAGTGGCGCACAAAAACTGATCAGGCAAGCCGGATTAATACCTTTATTTTTATCAATTGGATTGGTATAATCCAATATGTCATATTATTATTACGTGAATTATTTATAGGATCCATGATCTAATAATAGATCTCCGAAATTGCCGAAATGAGGGTGAAAATTGTACGAGCATCCTTCATCTTTGTCACTGGCAGGGTAAATGCCATTGAGTCCGGTTTTTTTAGCCAAAGGAGCTGATATGAATCTTAATAAATTTCATCCAATAACGACCTGGTTAAGTATTGCAGTTTTGTTGACTTCCATTCTGGCATGTAATTTAACCAGCGCGACGCCCGGGGTTACACCCAACAATGCACCCACCAGCGCAGCCACGACTGCAGCGATCAACACAGCCACACAACCACCGGCTGCAACGGTCGCAGTTATCCAGCCTACCGCCACTTTGGAAAATACTGCGACCTCCACGAGCACGCCGATTGTCCATTTGGTAACTCCGGGGGAGCCACCCGCCTCTGCCATCAGCGCACTTTCGGACAGCAATTCGTCCACGACTGCTTCTCAACACCGGGCGAACGGCGGAGACAATTTCAACATGAACCTGTATGAGCGCCCGTTTACCAGCACCAGCATGGATTACTTACCGGACCTGGATATTTTAGGGGCGCGATTGATGCGCGATACCACCTGGGTCTACATCAATATCAGCCTGGAAGGGCAGAATTCCGCCGGCGGGTTGCTGGGCGACTATGGGGCCGAACTGGACCTGAACCTGGATGGCCGCGGCGATATGTTGCTGATGGCCAAGAAACCGGGCAGCGCCTGGTCTACTGATGGGGTGCGCGCCTGGACGGACCCCAACAATGATGTTGGCGGCGCCCGCCCAATTCTGTCCGACCCGCCGTCAAACACGGATGGGTACGAAACGATTGTTTTTGATTCGGGCGTCGGTTCCGATCCGGACGCGGCCTGGGCGCGAATTTCGCCGACCGACCCGAACAGCGTCCAGATTGCGTTCAAGAACACGCTGATCAAGAATGCCGCAACTTTCATGTGGGGCGCATGGGCGATGGATGACAGCATGCTCCATCCCGAATGGTTCGATTACAACGATCATTTCACCCTGGCCCAGGCCGGTTCACCGCTGATCGAAGATACGCAGAATTACCCGCTCAAGGCGCTGGCGGAAATAGACAATACCTGCCGCTGGGTGGTCGGCTTCACACCGACCGGCAATGAGCCGGGGATTTGTCCCGTTCCAGCCACGCCGACGCCAAAGCCTACTGCGACTCCATTGCCCAGTGCGACTCCAAAAAAACCCGGCACTATTTCGGGTACGGTCTTCAATAATGGCGTAAATTCAGACTTGAACTATCACTCGTTGACATCCCATGGCGCACCTGGAATCACCGTGACAGCCCATTCGGGCAGTTGTGGAGGGGGCGTGGTAGGAACTACAACCACAAATGTTGCCGGATATTACTCGTTTACGCTCAACGCGGGTACCTATTGCGTTTCGGCTGCCATGCCGTCATCCCACGCGACAGGACCCAAGACCGTGAACTTACCGAATGGCAGCAATGTGACCAATGTTAATTTCTTTTTCTACGAGTTCATTGGGTAGCGCAAGCCGGATTCTCTACGAATAGTCATGGAACAGGCCAGACGGGTTTTGTCTGGCCTGTTCGATTGGGTGGATTTATCCCCATTTTCTAACATCCTTCTTATTGACGCCCAACTCAAGGGCATGGTATGATTATTCCCGTTAGATTAGCACTCTCAAGTCGAGAGTGCTAAAATATAGTAATTTTGGTTAAAATTAAAACCATGAATGATCTGACCGAACGCCAACGCATCCTACTCACCCTGGTGGTGCGTGATTACATCGAGACCGCCGAGCCGGTAGGTTCCAAGACAATTGTTGAGCGCTATAAGCTCGATATGAGTACGGCCACCGTGCGCAATGAGATGGCCACGCTGACCGAAATGGGTTACCTGCGCCAGCCGCACACTTCGGCAGGACGCGTACCAACCGAGGAAGGCTACCGCTATTTCGTCACGCATGTGGTCTATCAGGCAGACCTGCCCGGATCAGCGCGCGATACCATCTCGCACCAGTTCTATCAAGCCCGCCAGGATGTGGAGCAATGGATGCCCCTGGCGGCCTCGATCCTGGCGCACCATGCGCGGGCGGCTTCCATAGTCACTGCTCCGCATTCCGAGCGTTTTTATTACAAACACGTCGAACTGATCGCCACGCAAGGCCGGCAGGTATTGATGGTGCTGGTGATGACTGGCGGGGAGGTCAGCCAGCAAATATTGACGCTGGCAGAGCCAGTACGGCAGGAACTCCTTTCCCAGGCGGCTGACCGGCTGAACCTGGTCTGCCTGGGCAAGACCACCGAGGAAATTGCCTCACTTCCACCGCAAGCTGACAGCCTAGAGAAAGACATCCTGACGCTGGTGCTGCAGGATATGAATCAAAGCGAGCAACGCGTCTCGGGCGAGATTTATCTGGATGGTCTGACCAACGTTCTGTCCGAGCCGGAATTTCTGGAATCAACTGATGCCCGCAGGGCGGTGCACCTGTTCGAGGAGCGCTCGTTGTTACAGGACCTGCTGGCGCGTACCACCAATAATGCCACCATAGGTGGCGTGCAGGTGCTGATTGGGGGTGAAGGCAAATGGGAAGACCTGAAAGAATGCTCGGTGGTACTGGCGCGGTATGGCATCCCCGGTCTGGTGACAGGCACGCTGGGGGTCTTTGGCCCCATGCGCATGCCGTATGGCCGCACCATCCCGACGGTCCGATTTATGGCCGATTTGTTGAGCAGCCTGGTATCTGAAACAATGGTAGGAGAAGAAAATGAGCAGTAAGAAAATACACAATGACGGAGCCGAGAGGAAACAGAAGCCTGAAAATAGCCCGGAGCAGACGACCGGTCCGGCTCCAGAAGCGGTTGCCCAGGCTTCCGCTGAATCCGGCCTCATTGACGAACTTAAAAGTCAATTAGCCGAGGCCCATTCACAGTCAGCCGAATACAAGGACGGCTGGCAGCGCTCCGTGGCTGAGTTCCAGAACTTCCGGCGGCGGGTGGAGGCTGATAAAGCTGAAATGTACCAGACTGCGGTTGGTAGCATCATAAAACGCTACCTGCCCATCCTTGACGATATGGAGCGGGCCATGCAGGCGCGGCCGGCTGACCTGGCCTGGGCGGATGGCGTTGAGTTAATTTGCCGAAAATTGCAGGCCATCCTGGAAGCCGAAGGACTAAAGCGGATCGAGGCCGAAGGGCAGAAATTCGACCCGAACTTCCACGAAGCCATCGCGCAGGAACCCGCTGAGGGTGTGGAGAGCGGAACGGTGATTGGGATTGTCCGGAATGGCTATATGCTGGGCGAGCGCGTCATCCGCCCGGCGATGGTGAGGGTGGCGCAATAAGGATTTAGACATAAAGGCCACACATGTGCCTCTCGAAGGACATCGGGACGATGTGCGGCTCACCTGTACCTGTGGTTCTGGCGCAGGCAGTGCAAGCACAGGCATACAAAAGAAAACAAAAGAACATAAAAAATAAAAAGAAAGAAAAAATTCATTGGAGAAATCATTCATGTCTAAAATCATTGGAATTGACCTGGGAACAACCAACTCTGTCGGCGCAGTCATGCAGGGCAGCGAACCGGTTGTGATCTCCTCCTCGGAAGGGGAGCGGCTGGTGCCATCGGTGGTGGCGATCAATAAGAACCACGAACGCCTGGTGGGACGGGTGGCGCGCAACCAGGGCATCGTCAACTCGGCGAATACCATTTTTTCCATTAAACGCTTCATGGGCCGTAAATATGAAGACCCGGAAGTGCAGAGGACACTGCCGCGCATTCCGTACACGGCTTTACCGGCCGAAAACGGGGATGTGTGCGTGAAGATGGACGATAAGGAATATTCGCCGCCGGAGATTTCGGCGATGATCCTGGCCAAGATCAAGCGGGATGCCGAAGCCTATCTGGGCGAACAGGTCACACAAGCGGTCATCACTGTTCCGGCCTATTTCAACGATGCCCAGCGTAATGCAACCAAGGATGCCGGAAAAATCGCCGGATTGGAAGTGCTGCGGATCATCAACGAACCGACGGCTTCCTCACTAGCTTACGGACTGGATAAGAAAACCAACGAAATTATCGCGGTCTACGACCTGGGTGGAGGTACGTTCGATATTTCGATCCTGGATGTTGGCGAAGGCGTTTTCCAGGTGCGCTCAACCAATGGGAATACTTTCCTAGGAGGCGATGATTTCGACCAGCGCATCATGGATTATTTTATTCAGGAGTTCCAGAAAGAGAACGGGATTGACTTACGATCGGACAAGCAAGCCCTCCAACGACTACGCGAGGCGGCCGAGAAAGCCAAGATCGAACTTTCGACCATGCTGCAGACCGAAGTCAACCTGCCTTATCTCACCGCGGATGCCTCCGGACCGAAGCACCTGGTCATGAACATGACACGCTCCAAGCTGGAACAATTGACCGCCGACCTGGTAGAGGGCACTATGGCCCCGCTCAAGCAAGCGTTGGTAGATGCGGATTTGAAATCCTCGGACATCAACGAGATTGTAATGGTAGGTGGCATGACCCGCATGCCGGCCGTACAAAACGCCGTGCGCAATTACTTTGGCAAGGAACCGCACAAGGGCGTGAATCCCGACGAAGTAGTGGCAATCGGCGCCGCCATCCAGGCGGGAGTGCTGGGCGGCGATGTAAAAGATATCCTGCTGCTGGACGTTACCCCGTTGACGCTTTCCATCGAGACGCTGGGCGGCGTAGCCACGCCGCAGATCGAGCGGAACACCACAATCCCGACCCGCAAAAGCCAGGTCTTCTCGACTGCCTCGGATAGTCAAACGCAGGTTGAAATCCATGTGCTGCAGGGAGAACGCCCGATGGCCTTGGATAACAAGAGTCTGGGCAAGTTCATTCTGGATGGCATCCCACCCGCGCCGCGCGGTATTCCGCAGATCGAAGTGACATTTGACATCGACGCCAACGGGATCCTGAAAGTCACCGCCGCAGACAAAGCCTCCGGCCGTTCCCAGCATATTACTATCACGGCTTCGTCCGGCCTCGCAAAGGATGAAGTGGAGCGCATGCGCAAGGAGGCCGAAGCACATGCCGCCGAGGATAAAAAACGGCGGGACCTGATCGAGGCCAAGAACACCGCTGATAATTCCGTCTATGGCGCGGAGAAAGTCTTGAGTGACCTGGGAGAAAAAGTTCCGGCGGATCTAAAGGCAGAAGTCCAGGCAGCCGTGGCTGAGGTCAAGAAGCTGAAGGACAGCGAGGATGAACCCGGAATTCGTAAAGCGGTGGATGCGCTCAGCCAGGTTGTCCAGAAGGTGGGCACAGCCGCCTACCAGGCAAAACCGGCAGAGGAACCCAATCAGAAACCCTCTGATGACAATGTTGTTGATGGTGAAGTGAAGGAATAGTCTTATCGTCTTCAAGTCTGGCGGCCTTATAGGCATACAAACCAAATGACTATTCGACTATAGGACTATTTGACTCTTAGACTGGAATTTTATGGCATCCAATCGTGATTACTATGAAGTCCTAGGCATTCAGAAGAATGCCTCCACGGATGATATCAAGTCTGCCTTCCGCAAACTGGCTCGCCAGTACCACCCGGATGTGAGCAAGGAACCGGATGCGGAGGAAAAATTCAAGGAAATCAACGAAGCCTACGGCGTCCTTTCCGACCCGCAGAAACGCGCCCGTTACGACCAGTATGGACGCGCCGGCTTGGGTGAGATGGGTGGCATGCCCGATTATGCGACCATGGATTTCAATGACATCTTCGAAGAGATCCTGGGCGGTTTCGGTTTTGGATTCGGCGGGGGCGGGGGGCGTTCACGCCGCCCGCACCGCGGACGCGACCTGCAAGTGCATGTCGACCTGTCCTTCGAAGAAGCCGTTTTTGGCGTCGAGAAAACGGTCGAACTGACGCGCAACGAAGCCTGCGGAACCTGTCACGGGTCGGGGGCCGAACCAGGCACCAGCCCGCAACGCTGCAGCACTTGCGGCGGGCGCGGCGAAGTGCGCCAGGTACGCCAGACCATTTTTGGTTCGATGATGCAATCCGGTCCATGTCCCACCTGCGGAGGGCACGGAGAGGTTATTTCGACACCCTGCCACACCTGCCGCGGGCAGGGACAGGAGCGTAAAACGGTCAAGAAGGTGGTGCCGATCCCGGCGGGTGTGGATAATGGCAACCAGATCCGCCTGGCGGGGGAGGGGGAACCTGGCATCAACGGCGGGCCGCAAGGCAACCTGTACCTGTTGGTGAATGTGCAACCACACCAGTTCTTCAAACGGCGCGAGAATGACATTCTGCTGAATCTGGATATCAACATTACCCAGGCCGTGCTCGGCGCGGAAGTGGAAGTGCCAACAGTAAATGGAAAGGAAAAGTTAAAGATCCCTGCAGGTACGCAGCCGGGCAAGATCTTCACAATGAAAGCACGTGGCGTACCATATGTCCGCAAATCCGGGCGCGGTGACCAGCTTGTGATTGTCAATGTGGACATCCCTTCCAAGCTAACGAAAGAACAAAAAGAGCTATTCGAGAAACTTTCCGCCACGCTGGGGACGGCTGTCAAGCCGAAGGAGAAAGGTTTCATCGACTGGCTGAACGATGCACTGGGAGGCTAAAAAACGCGGTCGTGAAAAGATTTCTCCTACGAATCTGGCGGCTGCTGCCTGCCTGGATGGAACGGCTGGCTTCGGAAATCCTGAGGCCACGCTACCATGTTCCCGCAGGGGCAATTATCTTGAACGAGCAAGGCCAACTCTTGCTATGCCAGCACACCTATAGGCGCCAGCACCCCTGGGGACTGCCGGGAGGCGACATCAAATTCGGCGAGGATCCAGCGGAGGCCGTCCGGCGGGAATTGTGGGAGGAGACCGGCCTGTCGGTGCAAGCGACCAGACTCGTGCTGCTGGAAAATTCCCATAAGATCCGCAAGGTCACGCTGACCTACCTGTGCACCGGCGTCAACGGCACATTTACTCCGAGCGATGAAGTAGCCGCGATCCGGTATTTTGATATCAATGCTCTGCCAGATCTTTCCAGTGAGCAGCAAAAGACCATAGAGAAAGCCCTGGCAATCTTGAAACAGGATTTTCCCCCACAGCGTTCTTAACACGAATGGCGTAAGAAGAAGAAATACACGATTCTTAATAAAGTGTTCGATAAATTCAGGAAATCCATGCATTCGTGATAAAGAATTCTTCTTTTTACGGTTCTGTTCGGTAGTAAAAAAAGAATTGAGATGAATTTATGAACTGGGTAGAAGTTTCCCTGACCGTCAATGGTGAACTGGCTGAGGCCGTGGCGGATGTATTGGCACGCAGCGCACCGACCGGTGTGACCACCGAGCAGTCTGTGGATTTTGTTAACGAGGAGGATGAAGGGACACCAGTCGGACCGGTCACCGTGCGGGCTTACCTGCCGGTTGATGAGCGCCTGGAAGAGACCCGCCAGAAACTGGATGAGAGTCTGTATTACCTGGGCATGATCCAACCCCTGCCGGCAGCGGTCTATACTCCGATTGCAGACCAGAACTGGATGGAAGCCTGGAAGGAACGCTATCATCCCATCCCGATCGGGAAGAGACTCATCATTGTCCCGGCCTGGCTGGAGTCTCCGGAGGCAGCGCGCGTTTCCATTAAAATAGACCCCGGCATGGCATTTGGCACAGGCACACACCCTTCCACCCAGCTCTGCCTGGAATTGATCGAAGAGTTTTGCGACCAACACGCAAGCGTTGCCCTTTCCTCCCTGACCGCCATTGACGTAGGCTGCGGTTCCGGAATCTTATCCATTGGCGCGATTAAGCTCGGAATGGGGTTGGCCCTGGGGGTGGATATTGACGAAGCCTCGGTGAAGGCCAGCCGGGAAAACGCCGATACGAACGCCATCCCGCCTGAACGGTTCGCGATCGGTCTGGGTTCAGTGCCAGAGATACTGGAAGGAAAATTCCCGCTCAGGCAAGCACCCTTGGTCTTGGCAAATATCCTGGCCCCAATCATCATCCGCCTGTTTGGAATGGGCCTGGCCGACCTGGTGGAAAGGGAAGGTGCCTTGATCCTGTCTGGAATCCTGGCCGAGCAGGCTGCGCAGGTCCAGACCTGTGCTGAAGAGCATGGACTGAAGTTTATCGAGAAGCGTCGGATAGGGGACTGGGTCGCCTTATTATTTGCGCGATAAAACGCCAAGAGTTTCTTAACCACAATCAGTAGCACCTGCTGCAAGCGAAAGTGTAAATATATAAGAATAACGATCTTTTCATAGGACCTGCTATCCAAGGTCCTTGAATCTGGTTGAATCCTTTTTTCCATGGTCACATGTTGTGAGTTTTGATTTCTTAAAAAGTCTTTAAAGGATGCCCTTTTTTGTGCTATCATTCAGGCAGCATGAATTCACGGCGGCGACTATTCTACTACCTCCTGATCAACATTTTTGTCTCCGCCCTGGTGGCAGGGTCGATCATTTATTATTATGACCGCAACCACCACGTGGAATGCCCGGCCGTGCTGGTAACCCCGGCTGCCCCGCCCGGGACCGGTGATATAAATGTGAATTTGGCAGGCGTTGTCGGTGCTGGAATGTTAACAGATGAAAGGATTATCATCCAGAACAATGGCACGCAAGAGTTGGATTTATCGGGCTGGTACATGACCGATAACCAGGGCAATTCCTATACTTTCCCACGATTAACACTCTTTCCGGGCGTTAAAGTACAATTGCATACCACTGCAGGGCAGGATACGCCGACAGACCTGTACTGGGGCCGCTCTGCCCCGATCTGGAGCTCGGGCGAACTGGCTGCACTGTACGATGCCCAGAATATTGCGCGGGCTTTTTACCGTGTTCCGTGATGATTGGAGATTGCGGATTGATGATTGCAGCCGCACGCAATCAATTGAAGAATGATTATGGACGGGTGACGTTAGGCTAGAGTTGATATGACGAGAGCTCTTTATAACAAATGGCGGCCTCAGAAATGGGATGAAGTAGTGGGGCAGCAGCACATTATCCAGACGTTGCGGAACGCTGTGGTGGCCGGGCGTGTGGCGCATGCTTACCTGTTTGCAGGTCCGCGCGGTACCGGCAAGACCACGGCGGCGCGTTTGCTGGCGAAAGCGGTCAACTGTCTGGACCCTGACCCAGCTGCGCGTCCGTGCAATGCATGCGCCCATTGTGTGGCCGTCAACGAAGGGCGCTTCCTGGATTTGATCGAGATAGATGCCGCCTCCAACACTTCCGTCGAAGATGTGCGCGATTTGCGCGACAAGATCAATTTCACTCCCAACCAGGGGCAATACAAGATCTATATTATCGACGAAGTCCACATGCTTTCCACAGCGGCTTTTAATGCCTTGTTGAAAACGCTCGAGGAGCCGCCCGCCCACGCAATTTTCATCCTGGCCACCACCGAGATACATAAGATACCTGCCACGGTGCTTTCGCGCTGCCAGCGGCATGAGTTCCGGCGTGTGCCGGTGGATGACATTGTTGGGCAGTTGAAACGGATTGCCGAGTCCGAAGGGCTGAGCGCCGAACCGGAGGCATTAACGCTGATCGCCCGCCAATCGGCCGGCGGGATGCGGGATGCCATCTCGCTACTTGACCAGATGGCCTCCACCGGAAAGGAAATCACACTCGGCCTAACTCAAAGCGTGCTTGGGACTGCCACCAGCCAAACGGTGATTGGACTGGTCAGCGCGGTACAGGAGCGTGACCCGGCGGCCGGCATGCAGGCCATTCACACTGCCCTGGATGCAGGCAGCGACCCGCGCCTGCTGGCCCGCCAGATGGTGGATTATCTACGGGCACTGCTGCTGATCCAGATGGGCAACGGTTCGCAAGTAGATCTGGCGGCAGATACGCATGCGCAGGCAGAAAAGCACGCCAGGGCTTTTTCGGCGGGGGATGTACTGCATATGATCAAATCCTTCAATGCGGCTGCCACCGACCTACGTGGAGGCTGGCAGCCGTCCCTGCCGCTGGAGCTGGCGCTGGCCGAAGTGATGGAAATACCAGCCCAGGCCGAAGGCCGACCTGTGGCGAAAGTTTTGAACGTAAAGACGGTCGACAAGCCGACCGGGAAAGCGGTTGACAGGCCGTTTGACAATCCGAGCTTAAGAACGGTTGACAGGCGGGACAGAGAAACACCCGGGCGGCCGGCGGAAAAAACCGCCGACAGGCCGAGCAGGGAAACGGTCGACAGGCCGACCGGAAAAGTGAGCGATAAACAGGTTGAAAAACCGGTCAATGTGGCGATGCAGACGGTCGAAAAAAATGTTGAGAACGTTCATTCCATCGGTCTCGAACAATTGACGAAGGCCTGGAAACAGATCCGGGGGCTGATCAAACCGCAGAGCCCTTCATTGGATGGCTTGCTCAATTCCTGCAAACTGCTGGAAGTTAAAAACGGGGTATTGGTGATCGGATTCGCGAGTGAACTGCTGCGGTCCAAAGTGGACACACCGGAATTGATCGAAATTACCCACAAGGCGATTGCGGAAGTTTGCGGTAGTGAGCTGGCGATAAAATGTGTTGTTACCAATGCCAAACAGGCTCCTCCGCAGAACGTTAAGGCAGATGGAATGGTAGCCGCGGCACTCAAGCATGGCGGCGAAATCGTTGACACTCAGGAGTAATTATGGCCAAAGGTTTTAATCGTCCCGCCGGCGGCGGCGGACAAGCCGGAATGATGCAACAGCTCCAGCGGCTCCAACAGCAAATGGCCGAAGCGCAGGACCAACTGGCCTTAGAGACGGTCGAGGCGACCGCCGGGGGCGGCGCGGTCAAGGTAAAAATGAGCGGAGACCAGAAATGCCAGGCGGTGGAGATTGCTCCGGATTTGTTGAAGGATACGGACGCTGAAATGCTACAGGACCTGGTATTGACTGCGGTAAACCTGGCGCTGAATAAATCGCGGGAACTCCAGGAGCAAACCATGGGCCCGCTGACGAGTGGGTTACCGTTCTAGCCATGCTCCCCGACCCCATCCAGAACCTGGTACTTGCTTTGGAACGCCTGCCCGGTATCGGCCCGAAAACGGCTTCCCGGCTGGCATTCTTTCTGCTGCGCGCCCCAGAGGAAGTCTCAGGCCAATTGGCGGAGGCGCTGACGGATATCAAGACCCGTATCGCTTTCTGCCAGGAATGTTTTAACATCACCACCGCCGGGCGGGCGCGCTGCGAGATTTGCGAGAGCAACCAGCGGGACGGCTCAACCATCTGCGTGGTCGAAGAACCACTGGATGTGCTGGCGTTTGAGCGCATCGGCGCTTATAAAGGGAAATACCATATTCTGCAAGGAGTGCTTTCGCCCATCGAAGGCATCAACCCGGACGATTTAAAAATCAAAGCCTTGCTGGAACGAATACAGCGCGGCGGGGTGAAGGAAGTCATCCTGGCAACCAATCCGTCCATGGAGGGGGAGGCAACTGCGCAGTACCTATATCCACGTCTACGGGCGGAAGGAGTGCGGGTAACGCGCCTGGCGCGCGGCCTGCCGGTGGGAGGCGACCTGGAGTATGCCGACCAGAACACGTTGCTGCGGGCATTGTCGGGGCGGCAGGAGATGGAGTAAGACAACCCCCAACCTTAAAGATTCCAGATTGGACTGGAAATTGCTTGACAAGTTCGCTCGTATGCGTATAATAGGCGAGCACATAAGCAGTCCCCATGAAGATCTTGTCCGGAAGGACAGATTTGTTTACAACAGAGTAAACGTCTCACGTCAGAGAAACACAGCAGCACGAATTGCAGTCTGGCGAGCCGATGTTGGAAGAAAAACATCGGCGATTTTGTCGCTCTGGCCCTTGACGGGGATGCCGCTCGCGGGTAGAATACAGCCCGCTTCGTAAACAGGACCTTAACAACTGAAAAGTGATAGGAAGTAAGCCTGTCGTTCTGTCCGTAACTTTACACCTCGCAAGAGGTGATTTTTTGCGGAGAGTTTGATCCTGGCTCAGGATGAACGCTGGCGGCGTGCTTAATACATGCAAGTCGAACGAAGAGTTTCTGTAGCAATACGGAGGCTTCTTAGTGGCGAACGGGTGCGTAACGCGTTGGTGACCTGCCCCAAAGTGTGGGATAACAGTTCGAAAGGACTGCTAATACCGCATGTGATCATCGGTTTTAGAATCCGATGATTAAAGCAGTAATGCGCTTTGGGAGGGACCTGCGTCCCATCAGCTTGTTGGTGAGGTAATGGCCCACCAAGGCTACGACGGGTAGGGGACCTGAGAGGGTGGTCCCCCACACTGGCACTGAAACACGGGCCAGACACCTACGGGTGGCAGCAGTAGGGAATATTGGGCAATGGGCGAAAGCCTGACCCAGCAACGCCGCGTGCACGATGAAGGTCTTCGGATCGTAAAGTGCTTTTCTGAGAGATGAGAAAGGACAGTATCTCAGGAATAAGTCTCG
Source organism: Anaerolineales bacterium (assembly GCA_050014055.1). Classification (GTDB taxonomy): domain Bacteria; phylum Chloroflexota; class Anaerolineae; order Anaerolineales; family Villigracilaceae; genus UBA877. Next base: position 18,861 of record JBEKEB010000021.1, read on the forward strand.
GCTAACTACGTGCCAGCAGCCGCGGTAACACGTAGGAGGCAAGCGTTATCCGGATTTACTGGGCGTAAAGCGCATGCAGGTGGTTCGGTAAGTTGGATGTGAAAGCTCCTGGCTCAACTGGGAGAGGTCGTTCAATACTACCGAACTTGAGAGCAGTAGAGGGAGGTGGAATTCCCGGTGTAGTGGTGAAATGCGTAGATATCGGGAGGAACACCAGTGGCGAAAGCGGCCTCCTGGACTGTTTCTGACACTCATATGCGAAAGCTAGGGTAGCAAACGGGATTAGAGACCCCGGTAGTCCTAGCTGTAAACGATGTGAACTTGGCGTCGGCGGGTTCAAAGCCGTCGGTGCCGTAGCCAACGCGATAAGTTCACCGCCTGGGGACTACGGCCGCAAGGTTAAAACTCAAAGGAATTGACGGGTCCCCGCACAAGCAGCGGAGCGTGTGGTTTAATTCGATGTTACACGAAGAACCTTACCCAGGTTTGACATGTTGGTGGTAGGGAAGCGAAAGCAGACCGACCCGCAAGGGAGCCTTCACAGGTGTTGCATGGCTGTCGTCAGCTCGTGTCGTGAGATGTTCGGTTAAGTCCGCCAACGAGCGCAACCCTCGCCGTATGTTACAAGTGTCATACGGGACCGCCGGTATCAAGCCGGAGGAAGGTGGGGATGACGTCAAGTCAGCATGGCCTTTATATCTGGGGCTACACACACGCTACAATGGCCGGTACAATGGGTTGCTAAGCCGCGAGGTAGAGCCAATCCCTAAAGCCGGCCTCAGTTCAGATCACAGGCTGCAACCCGCCTGTGTGAAGTCGGAGTTGCTAGTAAACGCGCGTCAGCTATAGTGCGTTGAATACGTTCCCGGGGATTGTACACACCGCCCGTCACGTCATGGGAGCTGGCAACACCTGAAGCCTGTAGCCTAACCGCAAGGAGGGCGCAGTCGAGGGTGGGGTTGGTGACTGGGACGAAGTCGTAACAAGGTAGGTGTACCGGAAGGTGCGCCTGGATCACCTCCTTTCTAGAGTACCGAGCAAAGGTCCAGCATTCGTGCAAACCTGCGCTCAACTTCCAAATCTTTCATCCGCGGTGGGTGAAAGTCGATAAGTAAGCTTCCTATCACTATTCAGTTGTCAAGGCCTGGCCTGAGCGGGCCTGTAGCTCAGATGGTTAGAGCACAGTCCTGATAAGACTGGGGTCACTGGTTCGAGTCCAGTCAGGCCCACCTGAATTATCAGGCGGCGCTCGGGGATGTAGCTCAGCGGGAGAGCAGCGCCTTTGCAAGGCGAAGGTCGCGGGTTCAAATCCCGCCATCTCCACTGAGTGTGTAAGAAAGGATGACAAAAAGTTTGAAGTTGGTGATCCTGCAGTAAAGTAAGGAAATTGAGCTCAGTACGCTTGGGAGTAATATGCGGCCCGGCGATGAGCCGGGCTTCTTTGTCGAAAAAAATATGTTGACAGTAGATCCGTGTGCTTGACAAATGTGAAGCATACCGATCGCCGGTCAACGGCAAAAGAACTGCCGCAAGATGGCGAAAATAGAACCTTGACAACTGAATAGTTATTGATCTTTTTGATGTAGGCCGAACAGTATTAAATTCTCCGCATCACGTGGAGAAGCTACTAAGAGCTTACGGTGGATGCCTTGGCGCCAAGTGCCGATGAAGGACGTGGGACACTGCGATAAGCTCCGGTTAGCCGTGAACAGGCGTTTGACCCGGAGATTTCCGAATGGGGAAACCCACTGCGGCGAACCCGCAGTATCGTCGGTTGAATACATAGACCGAACGAAGGGCACCTGGGGAACTGAAACATCTAAGTACCCAGAGGAAAAGAGACCATTTCCCTAGTAGTGGCGAGCGAACGGGAATCAGCCTAAACCGCCCGTGCTTGCACGGACGGGGTTGTAGGGTCCGGCATATGGAAGTTACAAATCAGTCTGTTAGCAGAATGGTATGGGAAAGCCAACCAAAGAGGGTGATAGTCCCGTATGCGAAAACAAACTGACTTCCGCTGGATACCTGAGTACTGCCGGGCACGCTAATCCGGCAGGAATCTGGGGAGTCCACTCTCCAAGGCTAAATACACTTGGCGACCGATAGTGAACAAGTACCGTGAGGGAAAGGTGAAAAGTCCCCCTGTTAGGGGAGTGAAATAGAACCTGAAACCGTAAGCTTACAAGCAGTCGGAGGGCTAATGGCGTGTCGGTGCCCCAGGGAAACTTGGGTGCGCGGCGCTATGCCTGACGGCGTGCCTCTTGGAGAATGAGCCTGCGAGTTAATGTCAGCGGCAAGGTTAAGGGAGTAACACCCGTAGCCGTAGCGAAAGCGAGTCTGAATAAGGCGCATAGTCGTTGGGATTAGACCCGAAACCGGGTGAGCTACCCATGGCCAAGGTGAAGCGAGTCTAAACGCTCGTGGAGGCCTGAACCTACTAATGTTGCAAAATTAGGGGATGAGCTGTGGGTAGAGGTGATATGCCAAACGAACTCGGATATAGCTGGTTCTCTCCGAAATAACTTTAGGGTTAGCGTCATGTGTTTAGTATCGGAGGTAGAGCACTGGATGAGCTAGAGGGCTTACTGCTTATCGAACTCAACCAAACTCCGAATGCCGATACTCCAAAACATGGCAGTCGGACTCCGGGAGATGAGTTTCGGGGTCGAAAGGGAAACAGCCCAGATCATCAGCTAAGGTCCCTAAATCCAAGCTAAGTGGGAAACGAGGTGAGGTTACTTGAACAACCAGGAGGTTGGCTCAGAAGCAGCCACCCTTTAAAGAGTGCGTAATAGCTCACTGGTCCAGTGACCTTGCGCGGAAAACTTAACGGGGCTAAGCTTGGTACCGAAGCTATGGGATTTGCGCAAGCAAATCGGTAGGAGAGCGTTCCGCCAGCAGTGAAGGTCGACCGTAAGGACGGCTGGAGCGGGCGGAAGTGAGAATGCAGGCATGAGTAGCGTACAAACACGTGAGAACCGTGTTCGCCGTAAATCTAAGGTTTCCGACGCCAGGTCATTCCGCGTCGGGTTAGTCGGGTCCTTAGCCGAGGCCGAGAGGCGTAGGTGATGGACATCCGGTCAACATTCCGGAACCGTCTGGAAGGAGCGATGAGGGGACGCAACGAGGTAGGCCAGCCAGCGATTGGTTGTGCTGGTTCGATCCGCTTAGGCGTTGAGGCTTGTAGGAAAATCCGCAAGCCGAGCTGAGGCGATAGCGAGCCCTTGAGGTGTAAGTGGTTGAGCCTTGTTGCCGAGAAAAGCCTCTAAGCATTGATTTCCAGATGCCCGTACCGCAAACCGACACCGGTAGATGGGTAGAGTATACCAAGGCGAACGGGAGAACCTTCGTTAAGGAACTAGGCAATTTAACCCCGTAACTTCGGGATAAGGGGTGCCCTTTGGCGTGTATGCGCTGGAGGGTCGCAGTGAAATGGTTCTAGTGACTGGTTAACAAAACCACAGGTCTCTGCTAAGCCGTAAGGCGATGTATAGGGGCTGACGCGTGCCCAGTGCCGGAAGGTTAAAGGGAGAGGTTAGACGCAAGTCGACGCTTTGAACTGAAGCCCCGGTGAACGGCGGCCGTAACTATAACGGTCCTAAGGTAGCGAAATTCCTTGTCGGGTAAGTTCCGACCCGCACGAACCGCGTAACAACTGGAATAGTGTCTCAACGAGGGACCCGGTGAAATTGAAATGGCTGTGAAGATGCGGCCTACCCGCAGTAGGACAAAAAGACCCCGTGGAGCTTTACTGTATCTTGGCATTGAGTTTGGGTGTGATCTGTGTAGTATAGGTGGGAGGCTTTGAAGCTGGAGCGCTAGCTTCGGTGGAGCCGTCAGTGAAATACCACCCTGATTACATTTAGACCCTAACCCCGCACCGTCATCCGGGCGGGGGACCGTGCCAGGTGGGCAGTTTGACTGGGGCGGTCGCCTCCTAAAAAGTAACGGAGGCGCCCAAAGGTTCCCTCAGGGTGAATGGAAACCACCCAAAGAGTGTAAAGGCATAAGGGAGCTTGACTGCAAGACCAACGCGTCGAGCAGAGGCGAAAGCCGGGCTTAGTGATCCCACGGATCTGTGTGGAAGGGCCGTGGCTACCGGATAAAAGCTACCCCGGGGATAACAGGCTGGTGAAGTCCAAGAGTCCATATCGACGACTTCGCTCGGCACCTCGATGTCGGCTCATCGCATCCTGGGGCTGTATAAGGTCCCAAGGGTCGGGCTGTTCGCCCGTTAAAGCGGTACGCGAGCTGGGTTCAGACCGTCGTGAGACAGGTCGGTCTCTATCCACTGTGGGCGTAAGGGATTTGCGAGGATCTGCTCCTAGTACGAGAGGACCGGAGTGGACAGACCTCTGGTGTGCCAGTTGTCGTGCCAACGGCATTGCTGGGTAGCTACGTCTGGCAAAGATAACCGCTGAAAGCATCTAAGTGGGAAACTTGCCTCAAGATAAGATCCCTGTATCCGTCATGGAGTAAGACCGCAGATAGACTATCTGCTTAATAGGCGGTATGTGTAAGCACAGTAATGTGTTGAGCTAAACCGTACTAATGGTCGAGGGCTGATCTGCGTGGTGCGGAGAACTTAGTACTGTTCATACATCATTTTCAATAACTATTCGGACTTATTAAGGAAATAAGTCTCTTTGGTGATTTGAGCGGCGAGGGTACACCCGGTCCCATCCCGAACCCGGAAGTTAAGCTCGTCAGCGCCGATGGTACTTGGTGGGTAACTGCCTGGGAGAGTAGGTCATTGCCAAAGGGACTTTTTCTATTTATCTTCCCAGCTATTCTTTCTTGGGGTATAATTTCATTGTTCACAGATCAGCGCGTGCATGATTGCTGCTTTGGTTTTTATTTCTGGCAGTCAAGGAGTGTGTAGCACAAATTCGTGATCCGCTTTTTGGATGTGGTTTTCGGGTTTTGCGCGTGCTCGGCTGAGTCTGTAACTAGCCGAGTTTTTTATTTTTATTCCTCCACGGGAGGAGGTGATAAGGTTGACGGTCGTAAATTTGCGCAGTAATGAGTCTCAGGATATGCTTTTGAAGCGATTCCGTAAGAAGATCGTCAAGAGCGGCATCTTGAGCACGGTACGCCGCAAGCGCTGGTTTGTATCCAAGAGCGAGCAACGTCGCATGGAAAAGAAAAAGGCAATCCGCCGGATCAAGCGACGCACGTATAAGGATTTCGAGTAAACCGGCTAACGGAACTGGAGGCAGTTAATGTCGAACGAGGATAAGATTCAGGTCGAGGGGTTGGTGGTAGAGGCGTTACCAGGAACCCAATTCCGGGTTCGGCTCGATAACGGGCATGAGATCCTGGCCTATCTGGCAGGCAAAATGCGCAAGTATTACATTCGCATCTTGCTTGGGGATCGCGTCAAAGTGGAAATGTCCCCTTATGACCTGACACGCGGACGGATTACTTTCCGTCACCGGAAGGCTGACCCCGTCCCGACAGAAGAATAACCAGTTCCTTGTAGCACTTATTTTGTCAAACAAGAAGCCCCTGCTTTTTTGCAGGGGCTTCTTGTTCTTTTTTATTTATTATAGAGTTTACGGCAAAAACTTGTAGGAGTTGAGTATTTTCATGTAATTAGCACGTTCAAAAGCAGCCGGCTCCTTGACTGCTTTCTGGCTAAGGCTACCTCGCATCTGCTGGATGGAGCTATATTCACGATCAACCATCCATTTTTCAATATCAGCCAGGATGGCCGGGACGCGGCCGAAGCCGTTTTGGAGCAGTTCGGAAGTCATCATTGCCACATTGGCGCCGGCCATCATGGCTTTGAGGACATCTTCCGCGGTATGGACACCGCTGGTGAGCGCCAGGTCAGCCTGGATGCGTCCATACAGGATGGCAATCCAGCGGAGCGGCAGGCGCATGTCATTTGAATTACTGAGTACCAGGTTCGGGACGACTTCAAGGGTTTCCAGGTCGATATCGGGCTGGTAGAAACGATTGAAGAGCACCAGGCCTTTTGCTCCGGCTTTCGCCAGGCGCTGAGCAACATTGGGAATGGCGGTCAGGAACGGACTCAATTTTACCCCGACCGGGATTTTGATACTCTTGCATACATCGCCGACGAGAGTCACATAGCTTTCTTCAAGTTCACTCGCCGTGAGAGTCGGATCCGTTGCCAGGTAGTACAGGTTGAGTTCGAGCGCGTCTGCGCCAGCCTCTTCGATCTTTCGGGCATACTTTATCCAGCCGCCGGTGGAGACGCCGTTCAAACTGCCGATGACGGGGATGCTAAGGGCCTTTTTTGTTTTATGCACGGCTTCGATATATGTTTCCGGTGTAAGAGTAAAGTTACCGGTCTGAGGATAATAACTGGTTACTTCGCGTGAGAAGTCCGTACCAGTAGATAGATAATGGTCCAACTCCAGGCTTTCGTGAATGATCTGTTCCTCGAAAAGGGAATACATCACCAAAGCAGAAATCCCGGCTTCTTCCAACTTTTTGGCTGTTTCCAGTTTTTCCGAAATCGGTTGGGCAGCTGATGCCACGATAGGGTTTTTTAATTTCAGGCCAAGATAGGTAGTTGTCAAGTCAACCATAATATTCTCTCCTTGTCAGGTATATCTTGCAAGCACGATAAAAAGGAGCAAAGGGTTAAGCTCTGCTCCTTTTCCTTTTTACCGGCTTACTTAGGTTCGATATTTTCGTTATAGTGCATAGCGGCCATCTGAGAGTAGAAGTTCCAGCGGGCCTTGGCATCTTCGCGGGACAGTTTGAGCAGGGCTTCGGCACGGGCCTCATCGCTCTGGACCAACATGCGGAAGCGGGTTTCATTGTACATATATTTGTCCACGGGAATGGACGGTTCCTTGTAATCAATCAACAGCGGGTTTTTGCCTTCCGCAGACAGACGTGGGTCGTAGCGATAGAGCGGCCACAGACCGCACTGGACAGCCAGTTTTTGCTGTTCCAATCCCTTGGCCATGTCAATGCCATGCGAAATGCAATGACTGTAGGCGATGATTATCGATGGGCCATCAAAGGATTCGGCATCGATAAAGGCTCTCAAAGTATGCTGGTCGTTAAAGCCCATGGCAACGCGCGCCACATAAACGTAACCGTAGGCAATTGCCATCAGCCCCAGGTCCTTTTTCGATAATCCCTTACCCTGGGCAGCAAAACGTGCCACTGCGCCGCGCGGGGTGGACTTGGAGGCTTGGCCACCGGTATTCGAATATACCTCGGTATCCAGGACCAGCAGGTTCACATTGCGCCCGGTGGATATGACATGGTCAAGACCGCCGTACCCAATATCATAGGCCCAGCCATCGCCGCCGACAATCCAGACGGATTTCTTGACGAGGGCGTCGGCCACTGCGGACAGGTTCTTGGCTTGCGGGATTTTGGATTTGGCAAGTTTCATCTTGAGAGCGTCTACACGTTCGCGCTGCTGCTTGATCCCCAGGTCGGTGGACTGGTCGGCTTTTAGCAGGCTATCGATCAGGTCCTGGCCCAGTTCATTGACGAAAGCAGGCAGGATATCCCGGGCGTACTCAATCTGCTTATCCAGTGTCAGTCGGAAGCCTAGACCGAATTCGGCGTTATCCTCGAACAGGCTGTTGGACCAGGCCGGACCGCGTCCTTCCTTATTAAATGTATAAGGAGTGGTCGGCAGGTTTCCGCCGTAGATGGAGGAGCAGCCGGTGGCATTGGCAATAATGGCCCGATCGCCAAACAGTTGTGACATGAGTTTGATGTAAGGTGTCTCGCCGCAACCCGAGCAGGCTCCCGAGAACTCAAACAGGGGCTCGAGCAACTGTGAGTTTTTGATGGTGCCCACGCTGAAGGTAGTACGGTCAGCCTCGGGTAAGCCAAGGAAGAAGTCCCAGTTAACCGCTTCCGATTCACGCAAGGGCGGTTGTGGAGCCATGTTAATGGACTTGCGGGCCGGGTTGGTCTTATCTTTGGCCGGGCAAGCTTCGATGCATAAGGCGCAGCCTGTGCAATCCTCGGGAGCTACCTGAACCGAGTAGGCCATCCCGGGGAATTCCTTGAACTTGGAGTCCATATATTTGAAGGTCGCTGGAGCTTTTGCAAGATATTTCTTATCAAAGACTTTATGCCGGATAACGGCATGCGGACAGACAAAGACGCACTTACCGCACTGGATGCACAAATTGGATTCCCAAACAGGGATCTCTAGGGCAATATTACGCTTTTCCCATTTGGTTGTGCCGGTGGGGAAGGTGCCATCCACGGGCATGGCAGATACCGGGACGGTGTCTCCCTCGAATGCAATCATCGGGCCGAGTACATCGCGGACGAAGGCCGGTGCTTCGGCTGATACCGGGGCACGGCGGGTGAAAGTACTGGTGACTTTCCCCGGCACCTTGACTTCAAACAAGTTGGCCAGGGACTGGTCCACAGCGGCAAAGTTCTTCTGGACAACTGCTTCGCCGCGCTTGCCATAGGTTTTCTGGATGGCTTTCTTGATCTGGTGAATGGCTTCATCGCGCGGCAGGATGCCGGAGATGGCAAAGAAGCAGGTCTGCATAATGGTGTTGACACGGCTGCCCATGCCGGTCTTTTCGGCCACATCGTAGGCATTGATGGTGTAGAACTTGAGTTTCTTCTCGATAATGTCCTTCTGGACTTCCTGAGGCAGCTTATCCCAGATTTCCTCAGGGCCATACAGGCTGTTTACCAGGAAGACTGCTCCCGGCTGGGCGTACTTGGTGAAATCAAAACGCTCAAGGAAATTGAACTGGTGGCAGGCCACGAAGTTGGCCGTGTTGGGTGTGATCAGATAAGGCGCCTGGATTGGCTTGGGACCAAAGCGCAAGTGGCTGACGGTCAAAGTACCGGCCTTCTTTGAGTCGTAATAGAAATACCCTTGTGCATTGTTCTCAGTCTCTTCGCCGATGATCTTGATCGAGTTTTTATTAGCGCCGACGGTTCCATCCGAACCCAGACCAAAGAAGAGGCAGCGCACGGTCTCGGGATGTTCAACCGAGAAGTTCAGATCATAGTCCAGGCTGGTGTGAGTCACATCTTCATTAATTCCAACCACGAAGTGATTCTTTGGCTCAGGCTTCTGGAGTTCGTCGAGGATCGCCTTGACCATGGCCGGGGTAAATTCTTTCGAAGACAGGCCATAGCGTCCGCCGATAACCTTGATCTCTTTACGGTTGCCCTCGAATAAGGCATTGATTATATCGAGGTAGAGCGGGTCGCCAGCCGCACCAGGCTCCTTCGTACGGTCCATTACGGCAATGGATTTAACCGTTTTCGGTAGCGCCTTAAGGAAATGCTCCTTCGAGAATGGACGGTACAGGCGGACTCGAACAACGCCGACCTTTTCACCTTTTGCCATCAGGTAGCGCACGGTTGCTTCCGCGGTTTCGCCACCGGAAGCCATGATAATCACCACACGTTCGGCATCCGGTGCGCCGATGTAATCAAACAGGTGGTAGGAGCGGCCGACCAGTTTGGAGAACTTGTCCATGGCTTTCTGGACGATGCCTGGCACGGCGGTATAGTACGGATTTATCGTTTCACGGGCCTGGAAGAATACATCCGGGTTCTGGGCGGAGCCGCGCAGGACCGGATGTTCGGGAGACATGGCGCGAGCGCGATGGGCACGGATGAGGTCATCGTCAAGCATGGCTCGCAAGTCATCGTCATTTAATTGTTCGATTTTAGCAACTTCATGTGAGGTGCGAAAACCGTCGAAGAAATGTACGAAAGGCACGCGCGCTTCCAATGTGGAGGCCTGGGCGATAAGAGCAAAATCGTGCGCTTCCTGGACTGAACCGGAAGCCAGCATTGCCCAACCGGTCTGGCGGCAAGCCATCACGTCAGAATGGTCGCCAAAAATGGAAAGGGCATGCGACGCCACCGTCCTGGCCGAGACGTGGAAGACGGTGCTGGTCAGTTCCCCGGCAATCTTGAACATATTGGGGATCATTAACAGCAGCCCCTGGCTGGCGGTGAAAGTGGTGGTCAAAGAACCGGTCTGGAGCGCTCCATGGACTGTACCCGAAGCACCGCCTTCAGATTGCATCTCGATGACCAGAGGGACCGTCCCCCAGATATTCTTGCGTTTGACAGCTGACCAATCGTCAGCGAACTCTCCCATGTTCGATGAAGGTGTGATGGGGTAAATGGCACAAATCTCGTTCGTGCGATGGGCGACTGAAGCCGTGGCTTCGTTCCCATCAATCGTAACCTTTTTTCGTTCCATGAAGCTTAACTCCTTATTGCTAGAATAACAGAGGAAACTCTGTGTGTTTCACACTTTTCGACCCTTAAGTGTATTCCTTCGATTTTACCAGTGATAGTTATTTAATGCACAAATTCTTCTGCGACATGTCATGAATAAATTATGATATATCTTGTCCGAAATAAAGACGCAGAATGGGCTTTTCATCGCTTTTCGAGAGCGGATTGTACCAATAACAAGGCTGCCAGCGATTTTGCATCCGGCATTTCTCCAGCCCGGGCGATTTCCAATGCCCTAGTAATTGGAATAAATTCGACGGTAAGGAACTCATCTGCATCGGCTTCGAGCGGGTCGGGATGCAAGTTGGTAGCCAGGTAGACTTGCATGTATTCAGTTGAATAACCTGGCGCCAGGTAGAATCCACCCAAATGTTCCATATGCCCGGCGGCCATGCCCGTCTCCTCCCGAATTTCCCGAAGGGCACATGCTTCGGGTGCCTCACCCTCATCCAATGTGCCTGCGGGTAACTCCAGCAGGTCTAATCCGGCAGCATGGCGGTATTGACGGACAAACAGCAAGTTACCATGGTCGTCCAGAGGAATGATGATAACCGATCCCACA
>JBEKEB010000022.1:0-29470 GCA_050014055.1 Anaerolineales bacterium
TTTGCTGCGGTCTGCGTTTTCCTAGCATGGCGGTCTCCTGGCGGATGAATTGCCATAGTTTTACACCATTTTGCCTTTACTGAGGAGGGTTCGGTACTACCACTTTTTCAGCAGACTCCTAGAGCAATTATTTTCACCGAAAGTATATCTTCCAAGGCTGATAACTTGCCTGCTATTACTTTCATAACGAATATTGTTTAAATACAATTTTGGGTCCATTTTCTCGGAGAATAATGCAAAAATATAAGGCATATTTACCTTATCTGTTACACAAATTGGATTGTTACCCTCCTGGCGGGCAAAATCCAGGGCTGGAAGGAGACCTGTGAAAAAAGTACCATCTGCCTGATGACGGTACTCAGCGCCATGATATGTGTAAGTAAAGAATGAAAAAGCAACCAGTAAAGTTATGATTGAGAGGATAAATAAAGCTTTAAGGTGTTTCCACAGCCATTCAAGGGGAAAGGCCATGCACAGGAAAAGCGGGATGAATATCAGGTTGATCCTGTTGATGTTGATTTGTATCAATAATCCGATCAATACTGATGCAGCCAACCAACCTAACAATAATAATCGTCCCATGCGGTTATTGGATTTGCGCCAGTATAGTGCCATGATGCCGCCAATGATTGCAAGAGGAAAGGTGTAACGATAAAAATAACCAAATGGGCTTACCGTATTAGCGATTAAACCATCATCCTGGTTTAGCAAGAGGGATAATAATATGTGCAGATTATGTTTTAAATCGCGGAGAAATTGACGTATGCTTTCGGTATTGGAGATCGGAGTCAAGGTTTCATAACGAGCTTGTATCGGATAGCGTGGAATACTAAAGATGCCAATGTGGATGGTGTTCCAATGCATCGTATTTATCAATATCAATAGGGCAATAGGCAGGCCGACCAAAGCAAAGCTAATAATCCCAATGATTAAGTTTTTTCGACTTACTTTCCTGAAGCCCAGTAAAACCGGTATCATGATCAACATGAATAATGGTACGGCTGCATAAGTGGTGCCGTATGCATAAAGGCATAGTGCAAAGAATAAACAGGCTAAAATGAACCATTTGTTAGTCAATGAGGATTTCATTAAACAGATGTAACCGAGCGCAAATATAAATGGGAGTATATTTGATTCCAGCCCCCAGCGCGACAGAACGATATGCCAGGGGGAAATTGCCAGGAGAAACATAGCGATAAGGGCATACACATTATTAAATGTTCGTTTGGCGATGAAATAAACCAGCGGGAGTGTAAGGATTCCAGAAATTAACATCGGCAACCTTACAACAAATGGCGTTAGGCCTCCTACAGCTATGAAAGGCATTAATATATAGCCGTATAAGGCATTTTGGCCGTCCCCCCAGGATACGAAATTTACTGGGTATGAAAACCCGTTTCTATCTATTCCAAAATGGACAATGTTATAAGCATCAATACCAATTGAAGCTTCGTCCTGGTTTAAACCAGGAGGCAATTGGTTGAACTGCCATGTGCGGGCAAATATGCCCACCGATAGAATTAAGATAAATATTAATACTTGAGTAAATGCATTGCTACTTAGACCAGCTATTGACCGGAAGGGATGCCTGAGGGTGGTGTAAATTGTCTTATATCGATCAGATAAGACAAAACAACAGGTTTTCTTTCCGCCCGGATAATCCGCCATATCTGTTTCCTTTACGACCCATGGTATTTTTTCCTGGTCAATTGTAATTGCTTTTTCTCGCTTCCAGCCATCCCTGTAATGCGGAAAACGGCATTGCCTGGGTTTGTTCGCCAGTGCGACCAGTGTTCCAGGTAATGATAAGGTCCTTCTTCGCCCGCGTGATACCCACGTAAAGCAGGCGCAATCGTTCGCGAACATAATCCAGCCGGGCCTGTTGGGTGGCCTGGCCCGGTTCGTACCAGGCGTATTCATCAGTTGTTGTGACGGCCCGCAATTGGGCCAGCGTCTCGGCTTCCAGGTTCAGGTTGTCGCGCAAGAACCACTTTTCAGAGATGTAACGGTCATTGAGCTGGAGCGAGGGGAAATCGTAATTGTTGACCGACATCAGGTAAACCCGATCCCATTCCAGACCCTTGGCCTTGTGCATGGTGGTCACCACCACCTTACCGGCATGATGGGATGGGTCGAAGCCGGCGTCATCCTCACTGAAGCCCAGGAAGCGGCGTTCATTGCGGGCGATCAAACTGAGCTCGCTATTAAGTTCGGGCAGCCGCCATTCCGCATGGTCGCGGCTGGCCTGGTGCAGTACAAGCGCCAGCTTGTGGGCCAGGGCCAAGTCATTGGAGGCAGTAAACAAATCCTGGCCCAGCGTGAGGATCATCTGATCAATTGGAAGCAGAGTGGTAGCCTGCCAGCGCCGCAGAATGGTCCGAAATTCTTCCAGCTCTTCCCGCACATCATCCCTCAAACCATCATCCCTCAAACCATCTTCCCTCACCCCGGCCCCTCCCTTGGTGGGGGAGGAGATGGAGGCCAGCCAATCCCGGTCGGTTCTCGGGCTGACAAAAGTCTCCACTTCGGCACATTTACTCAACCATTGCGCAACCTGGCGTAGGAAGTCATCGTTGGCGGTATCTTCTTCATTGCGTCTCCAGGCCAGATAGGCATTTGCCAGCCGGCCGGAAGATTGTGGGTCAGCCAGGGCGCTTACCACGTCCCCCAGCCGCCTGGCTGCCATGCGCGTGGAAGATGTACTGCCGAGCAATTCCACGAAGTCGACATTGCGGCGTTTGAGCGAGTCAATCACATCCGCGCCGCGCTGGTTGCGGGGCACCAGGACGGCCAGGGTGGAGTCGGGATGCCCGGGCAGCCACTTTGCGATGGATTTGACGACTGCTTCCACTTCCTGCTCGGGAGTGTATTTCCGCCCGATCAGCTTAAGGCCGTCCGGGTCATCGGCCGGATTGGGTTGCGGATCCCCTGCGGGTGCGGGATGGATGTAAGGCACGGTCAGCGCGTCGCGTGCCCCAGCAATGGGATAGGCGTCGTTCACCCATTTGATCAACTGGTTGGCCAGATCAATGATGGAGGGCTGGCAACGACCCGAATCGGGCAATTCGCGGTACTGGTCCGTTTCGGAGTGAATGAAATCGATCAGATGCTCGGGGGAGGCGGTGGTAAAGGTTTCGAAGATGGCCTGGTTCGGGTCTCCGACTCGTACCCAGTTGCCCTGAGGTCCGGCAAGCAAGCGCAGGATCTGTTCCTGCAATTTGCTGGAATCCTGGGCCTCATCTTCGAGGATATATGGCCAGCGATAACGCAAGCGTTCAAGAAATTCCGGGTCGTTCTCGAGCAAATCGATGGCCAGTCGGATCAGGTCATCGAAGTCGACTGCGCCGCGATAGGCCAGGGCGCGCTGGTAATCGGTATAGATGGCCAACCCCATTTCGGCCAGCGGTAGGGGCGCCGGCGCGGCCACGAGCAGGTCGCGGAATTTCTCGGGGGTCAGGCGGTTATCCTTGGCGGAGCGGATGAAGGCCAGGGCGATGCCGGTGACCAACTCCGGCAATTGTTGGCGGTGCACCCAGTCGCGTTTGTTTTCATCCAGATCCAGGTTGAGAAAATCATTCAAGGCATAAGAATTTGCGTGTAGCCATGTTGTAGCCGCTTCCTTACGAATGAAATCGGCTTCCCGTTCATCGAGGATGGCAAAGCGGTCCTCCAGGCCGACCGCGGCGGGTTTTTCACGCACGATATCATGCGCCAACCCGTGCAGGGTGCGGATTCGGTAGCCGAAGGGCATGGGTATGGCCAGGGAATCCTTGATGCGGGCCGCAAAATTATCCACGGCCGAGTTGACCAGCGTGACGACCAGCACTTCCTGTTCGTCGCCGATACGCCCGGAGCGGATCAGCTGGGCAGCCAGGGCGCTAAGGGTGAAGGTCTTTCCGGAACCTGGCACGGCCGAGATGCCGAGTTTCCCGCCGGTATAGGCGAGGATCTGAGATTGGGCGAGGCGAAAGTTGAACTCCATTGGATGGATCTATTTCTTGAAGTTTATCTTATTCCGAGCAACCAGACGTCGGATAATTTTCTCGAATTCGCTCCGGTTCTGGACATTCGCCAGGGGAATACCACCATGCCTGGCAACCAGCCCGCGCAGTGTGAAATCGGTCACATCCTCATACTGGATGATCCGAGGAGGTAGAAAATAACGCTTGAGGATAATCGTCTCGCCAAAACGGACTTCCCGAAAGATAATCATCGGCATGCTCAATACGGTGAATCCAAAGATGATGGCGTAGATGGCGTAAGGAATGATCGCATGAGAGGCGATCGCCATGTAAATAAAGAAGATGCAGGCTACTACTCCAATTGGATAGAGAATGACAGACATCCGGATACGCAATGGGTAATGCGGTTTGAAAACGTTCTCTTCCCGGGTGGAATCATTGGTTGATGCCATTTGCGATCAGGTTCCTTTCGCTGAAGTGGTAAAAGCGATTCATTGGATAATCGATCCATTATGGTTTGGGCGGGGCGACCAGAGTCCCAATAGCCGGAGCATCCTGCGCAGTGATGAGGTGCGGCAGCCCGTTCTCGATCAATACCGGGACATAAGTGTAACCCTGTACGCCGGCGTGGTTCAATATTACCCGCAGGATGATGGTTGCGTTGGCGATTCCACGATACTGGTCGAAAACAAAATTGCCCAGGCTGTAGGCGATCAACCCGCCATGATAGGGTTCGATCTGTTGCAGCACATGCGGGTGTGACCCGATTACCAATGCTGCACCAGCATCAATGGCAGTATGCGCTTCCAGGCGCTGGTTGGCGTCAATGTTGTTAATCACGTCCGTGATCTCAATACCGCCATGCAGCAGGACGATGACCACATCCGCGTGGAGTTTGGCAGCCTGCACATCCGACTTGATCTGGCCCGGGTCAGCCCAGGCAACCCCGGGACTGGTTAAGGTGGCGGTCCAAGTACGCGGGTCAAAACCGGATTTCTCAGGCGGCACATCCACGTAAGCCAGGAAGGCCATCCGCAACCCATTCCGCGTAATGATCACCGGGGTATGGGCTGCGGCGGCATCCACCCCGGCTCCCACCGTGGCAATGCCGTATTGACGGAGATATTTTTGGGTATCCGCCAGCCCGGCAGACCCGAAATCCATGGCGTGGTTGTTGGCCTGGCTAAGCACAGCGAACCCGGCCAGCCACAGGGCCTGGGCGGTCTGTGGGGGAGCTTTCAGGTCGTAAGATTTTTGGGCTGGCTGGTTTTGGTCGGTAATGGCGCATTCCAGGTTACCCACCAGAACGTCGGCGGAATCCAGGGCAGATTGTACGCCGGCAAAGACGATTTGCGGACCCTTTGCCAACACCTGTTGTCCGACCGTCCGGCCCAGCATGATATCGCCGACGGCTTCCAGGGTAACCTGCGGGACAGGAGTCGCATTCGTAATCGCGGTCAAGGTCGGATCGGGAGTGCTTGTTTCTGACGGCGTATGCGATTCGATCGGAGGCGGGGAAGAGGGTATGGAGGTTGGAGTTGATGGTGAAACGGTCGCGGTCCCAGCCCCAGTGCAGCCGGCCAATCCAAGCAATGTTATGATCAAGAATACCGTTAAATATCTATTTTTCATTATTAATCTGAATTTCCAACTGCATCTTCCAGATAGCCTTCAACAACGGCCCGCGTTGTTCGAAGCCCGATTCACCCAGGTCACTCATGCCCAGGAAGGTGCGCTCTCTGCAGCGCCGCAGCAAGCCGGTCACCACGCGACTGAGGGTTTGCTGGTTGGCGGCCTGGTCATCTGCATCGGTCCACAGCCGGTTTCGCTCCCAGGCGCGGCTCAAGACATAAGGCTGAGTCAATGGCTGGAACAGCCGTTCCCACCATCCCCCTGAGCCGACATCCAGCCAGAATTGGACTCTGGCCGGCCGATTCATCATAAGAAAGGTATGCGCCGGGGCAATCAGGACGGCCTCGGCAGGTTCGGTTTGCCAGGCTTCGATATATTGCGCGGCAATGACGCCATCCTGGAGCATGGCCAGGTATTCACTGCCCACATCCATGCCGGCATCTCCGGAGGCTTCCATCGCCTGGCGGAACTTCTGGATGGATTCGATCAGGCTGGCGGCAGTACGGGCGGCATCCAAGTTGCTGTGGAAACCGAAGCCTTTTTGTGACAAGATTTCCCCAAAAAGACTGCGGAGGAAGTGGTCGAGCGGTTCCACCGGCTGCGCGCGATATTCCTCCAGCCAGGTACGCAAAAGCTCATATTGCTGGCCGAAGACAAAGGTGAGGCGTTCCTGGACCTTGGAGCGGATCTGTTCGAAAGAGGAGAGAGTGCTGTCCCGCGGGCGGTAAACAATTTCGGCAAGCAATTGTGCACGAACCAGATCCATCCCTTCAATGGCGGACAGGAAGGCATAAGCCACGTCGAATTTCGTCGGGTGAATACCCCATCCCGGATGGGCCAGCTCGGCCAGAGTCAGCAAACAATGGCTGGCGGGTTCATCCCGCAGTGAACGTGAAGGCCGGTGCGAACGCCAGGGGATGCCTGCTTCCTCCAGGCGGTGACTGATGGAGAAGCGTAGCGCGTCCGAGAGATAGGGAGCCAGGATAACGATTTCAGAGGCAGGGAGATTTTCCTTGCTGACAAGGTGCTTGATCTCGGCAGCCACCCAATCCAGCATTTGCGGGTAAAAACGGGCGGGCGTACCCGAGGGCGGAAAGGCCAGCGCGTCTAGGCTTTCCGGTGTAATGGGGGCTGGGTGACCGGGAAGGAGTTTGGAGGTGAAGGCTGTTTCCAACGCCTGGACTTCCGCAGTAGTAACAAAAGACTGGCTTAGGCTGGCATGGTTATCGCATACCCCTTCCAGCTGCAGGGCGGAATCCGGATCAGCACCCAGGAAACGCCGGTAGCCCCCATCATTATCATAAATAAAGAGAGCCGTGTCGAAATCGGGCAGCCATTCGGAAAGCAAATCGTGTGCGACAGGGATGTCTTCTTCAATGTTGTCGTAGATCAGGTATTTGTACTGGCGTGTGAGATAAGTGTGACATTCGGGTGTACGCCAAAGGGTGTTCCAGAAGAGATCGAGTTGCAGGGAAAAATCCAGCAGGTTGTGCTCCAGGCAATACTGGCGGAAGCGATGGGCGGATTCCTGGGCATCCGCGTAAACGCGCCGCTGGGCTGGGTCGCCGTACCATGCGTCCGACAACCTTTCCCCGATTTCGGAATACGGAAAACCGACCGCAGCCGATTTATTAAGATTGTCAAGGACCTGACTGTACAGGCGATTGCGTTCTATTGTGACTGAAGAAAAAAAGCCCTGGTCCAATAGAGGGCGAAGAATGCGTGCCATGTAATATTGGGCTGTTTCCAGCGTGAGGAAAACCGGCGGCTGGTCGGGATGCGCGAACCCGCCGGCCTCGGCTGCCAGCGGCCAAAAAAGGTCCACCATGTGGCGCGCCAAGCCGCCAACCGTGGCGAGGGTAGTCTTTCCACCCGGGCCGATCCCGGGCGCGTTCAGGGCGGCCTCATAAGGTGTCTGGAGAGTCCGCTGGGGGGTCAATATAAGGATAGAATCGGCCGGCAGGCCGGCATTCAGGAACAGAAGTAAAAATTCCACACCGACCGTGGTTTTGCCGCAGCCGGCAGGCCCGCAGAGGAACGTTTTTTTGCCAGAGGCGGCTTCAACTATTTCGCGTTGTTCTTGATTAATTTCCACATGTCAAGAGTATCGGAAAGCAGGTGATTTGTCAATAAGAACTAGACCCAGGTTTCTTCAGGTGGCCATATTAGTGTTCAAATATTAAATATCAAAACCGCGAAGAAGTAAAGACCACTGAAGGATTTATAAAAACCACGCGTTCTTTGTGCCGACGCAGATAATACTTCAACTTCAGGCTAGCCGAGGTTGTTTGCAAAGAATTTAGTCACGCGCGTCCAGGCATCTTTGGCAGCTTCCGGCTTATACACGGCTGGATCGCTGTCGCGGAAAAAGGCGTGACCGGAGTCGGGGTACACGATCACCTCGTGATGTACACCGATCTTCCCGAGCAACTGGTCGAACTGTTCCACGGTCCCGACAGGAATGGACAGATCTTTATCACCGAACAGACCCAGTATGGGACTCTTGAGACTGCCAAGTTGGTCAAACAGCTGTTGCATCCCGCCACCGTAGAAGGTGCAGATTGCATCCAGGGGACGGCTGATTCCAAGCGCCAGCGACATGCGCCCACCGAAGCAAAATCCCACACTGCCAACCTTGCCATTACATTCAGGCAATCCCTTTATGGCATCGTAGACTTTTTCCAGATCGGCCGGGGCACCGGGAGCGTATTTTTGTACGAGCGCAGCGGCTTTTTGGCCATCGCCCAATTTGGCCAATTCACCATGGTAAAGGTCCGGGGCAAAAGCAAAATAGCCGATGGCGGCAAAACGATCCGCGATGGATTGAGTCTGGAGGTCGAGTCCCCACCATTCCTGGATGACAATCAGGGCCGGCCAGGGGCCGTTGCCGGAAGGTTTGGCCAGATAGCCGGAAATCGAACCATGTTGATAATAAGTTCCCATACTACCTCGCATTTCTAAATTGGATTCTTATGGTATTATTTGTTATCGATACTACCCCCGCAAGAACCGGTTTGTCAAGCAGGAATTATGAAGGAGGAACATATGTCTCTTGCTCAAATAATCCATGCTATTTTATATGTACATCCACCTCACACCCTGTTGGTGCACTTCCCGATTGCGCTGATCTCGGCGGGCTTGTTTTTCATCCTATTGGCACTCATATTCAAAAAGGACCTTTTCGAGCAGATTGCTTTTGCTGATCTTGCCCTGGCAGCGGTCAGTACCATCGTGACCGGGATTATCGGGATACGCGACAATATCGTTTTCTACCATGGCATGGCTGCGAATCACAGCCTGAAAATAATCCTGGCGTCCGTTTTATTTGTGGTTACATCCGCCACGGCAATCATCCGCTGGAAGAAGCCGGAACTGTTCCACAGCGGTGCAAAGGCAATCTATGTGGCCGCCTATTTTGTAAGCTTTGCCCTGGTGACGGTATTGGGATTCCTGGGTGGGGTGATCTTATTTGGAACCTAGGTAAGCTTCAAGAACGCCTTCACAACTTTTGGATCAAATTGAGTCCCGGATTGTTCGCGGATATATTCAAGCGCCCGGTCTTTTGTCCAGGCTGAACGATACGGACGTTCGCTCGTGAGTGCATCGTAGACATCCACCACTGCAAAGATACGTGCTCCCACAGGGATCTCTTCCCCTTTCAGGCCACCCGGATAACCGCTTCCATCCCATTTTTCATGATGGCGATAAGGGATATCCAATGCATGATACAGGTAAGGGATCGGAAGAAGCAGGTCATACGCATATTGCGGGTGCATGCGCATAAATGACTTTTCTTCATCGGTCAACGAACCCGGCTTCTGCAGGATCACATCCGGAATGCCCATCTTGCCAACATCATGCAAATAGGCACCCCGCTTGATATGCTGGCAATTGGCTTCATCCATGCCCATCGATTTGGCCAATTCTACTGCCATTTCTGCCACTCGATGGATATGACCTTCCGCTTCCCCCTCGCGTAGATCCATGGCGCGCGCGAAACCTTCAATGGTGGCATCGTAAGCCATGGATAACTCAACGACGGTGCGTTGCAGGTTTTGGAGTTGATTCTTTTTCTCGTCAGGCATTCGTCCTCTCATTCTGACTCATATATTAGTTCGTAAAATCAACTAGCTGGAATGGTTTTTTTCCTGCACATTCATGAATGCCCGCAGTATCTATGGGACAAAGCCTTTTCCGCTATCCGCTTTCAAGTGTGCCAGCCTTATTTAGACCAGATCTTCCGGTAAGAACGACACCTGGTCAAGGCTTCGTAACCATCCATCACCATTATCGCACCATTTCTGGAAAGATAACACCCCAAAACCCGACTAAATCAGGGTTTTAACCATCTCAGAAAATGTAAGCGCAAAGCAACGTGGCGATTAAAGCGATCCCTCCAGTACGGCGACTTACCTTTCTTACTGCATTCTTTAAGACATTAGAGATTGCTTCGATGGGAAGAGCACTCTCCATCCGGTGACACCGCGATCAAGCCAAGCTAAAATTATAAAGCCCTGCCTGCGAAAACTTCTCCCAATCCCCAATGACTTAAATTCATTCGTATTTTTCGAATAACGAATACGAAAATTGCCCTGCAGCGGTTGACATGCATGCAGCTCGCATGTATAATATCGCTCGCCTCTGCCCTGGCAGTTTGCCGGGGCGTCCGTTTATTTGTATCCCGGCTTCCCCGTCTCTCAGCGTAGGGGCCGACCTACACGGCAGCAACATGCCCGAGGTCCCGACCTGTATCGCAGCGACGGCGGTGAAGCGAAGACCAGGAGTGAAAAATGAAATATGCTATTGTGGAAAGCGGCGGCAAGCAGTATCGGGCCGTCGAAGGCGGTTTGCTCGAGGTGGATCGCCTGCCGGTGAAAGCCGGCGAAAATATCAAACTTGAACAGACTCTGCTAATGGCGGATGGGGAGAACATCACCGTCGGCACACCGCTTGTCAAGGACAGCCCGGTATGGACGAAAGTCATCGAGCACTTCAAGGGCGAGAAAGTCACCATCTTCAACTACAGCCCGAAGAAGCGTATTCGCGTTAAGACCGGTCATCGCCAGAACTATACCCGTCTGCTGGTCGAGCAGATTGGCGGTACCGAATTGGTGAAGCGGGAACCGGCCAAACCGGTAGAGAAGGTGGTTAAAGCGGAAGTTGAAACCGACGCTGTGCAGGTGAAGGCTGAAAAACCAGTCAAGGCTGCTCCCAAAGCTGCATCGACCGCCTCGAAAGAAAAAAAACCGGCCTCCAAAGCTACAGTGAAGACTGAGAAAGCCTCCGCCGCAAAGACCAAGGCTGCTCCGGCTAAGAAGGCGGAAAAGAAACCTGCCAAGCCCGCCGCTAAACCAGCTGCCAAGAAGCCGGCAGCGAAAAAGCCGGCTGAGAAGAAATAGGAAAGTGAGGTTGTCATGGCACACAAAAAAGGTGGCGGCTCCAGCCGCAACGGAAGAGACTCCAATGCACAGCGCCTGGGCGTGAAGAAATACGCAGGCGAGCATGTTCTTTCTGGTAATATTCTTATCCGCCAGCGTGGTACGCGAATCAAGCCTGGCATGAATGTGGACGTTGGCAAGGACGATACCATTTTTGCAACCATTGAAGGCGTAGTTGTTTACGATGTCATCAAGGGGCGCAAGCGTGTCAACGTTCTGCCGGCTGAGAAATAACCGGCGAAAGGATTCTGACAAATGAAACAGGGTATTCATCCGACATACTACCCGGATGCCAGAGTGACCTGTGCCTCCTGTGGCAACACCTGGACAACCGGCTCGACGCAAAAAGAAATCCGCGTTGAAATTTGCTCCAAATGCCACCCGTTCTTCTCCGGCGAGAGCGCCCGCATGATCGATATTGAGGGCCAGGTGGATCGCTTCTACAAGAAATTGCAGGTGCGCCAGAACTATGTGGAAGAAAAGAAGGCTCGTTCCGAGGCGAAGGTTTCCCCAAAGCGTCCCATCGGGGAGCTGGAACTGGGAGTGCGTGCTACCGCCGCGCTTGATCGGGCTGGCATCACGGAAGTAGGCCAGTTCCTAGCCAGGCTGGGCGAGGGTGAGGCTGCCGTGCTTTCCATCGAAGGCTTTGGCCGCAAATCGTTGATCGATATCAAGAAGAAATTGCGCGCTCTCGGTTACGAACTCCCCGAAGCGGTGGAAACTCCTGCCGCATAGGGCTTGCCGAAAGGCCATAATCAGGTAAACTTAACAGGCAGATGGTTGATGCATCTGCCTGTTTGTTTATTTTACGAGGAGAATATGACCCCCCATATCCCCGGTTCAGTTGAAGTCATTTGTGGTTCCATGTTCAGCGGAAAAACAGACGAACTCATCCGCCGCTTGCGACGGGCGACCATCGCGCGCCAGCATGTGCAGGTTTTCAAGCCAGCCATAGACATGCGTTATGCTGTCGAAAAAGTCACTTCCCATGCGGGAAGCGATTACGATGCCATTCCGATCGAGAAGGCGGCCGATATTCGCGACCGGTTGGACGGGGAAGCCTCCGTGGTGGCCATTGACGAGGCCCAGTTCTTTGACGATGAAATCATCCAGGTTGTCGAAGAATTGGCTGACAGAAAAGTGCGTGTGATCGTTGCAGGACTGGATACAGATTTTCGCGGAGAACCATTCGGGCCGATGCCGGAATTGATGGCACGTGCTGAACGCGTGGACAAATTCCAGGCTATCTGCATGGTCTGTGGAGAACCGGCCTCCCGTACGCAACGGTTGGTAAACGGGAAACCGGCCCGATACCATGATCCTGTCGTGATCGTCGGAGCGGCGGAGATGTATGAAGCACGCTGCCGGGCGCATCACAAAGTCCCGCGCTAGCCGGGCGATATCCCGCCTCAGCGGGGCGTTGTCAGCCGGTAATGGGGCGAGGTCCCGCAATAGCAGGAAAAGCTCCATCAGTAGAAAGAACTTACTTTAGGAGTAAAACATGCAGGAATACAAAGATATTATCGCCGAAATCTTGGTTGATGAAAGGACCCTCCAAAAGCGGGTCAAGGAACTGGGAGAGCAGATCAGCCACGATTATGCCGGCCAGGATCTGCTGCTCGCCTGCGTCCTGCGTGGAGGAATCGTCTTCATGGTGGACCTGATGCGGCATATAACCGTCCCGCACGCCCTGGATTGCATGGCGTTAACCTCGTATGGAGTGGGGGCGCGCGCATCGACCGGCAATATCCGCATGAGCCTGGACTTGCAGACCAACATCGAGAACAAGAATGTCCTGCTGGTGGAAGACATCGTGGATAGCGGGTATACACTCTTCCATGTGCTCGAAATGCTTCAGACACGCCGCCCGAAAAGCCTGAAAGTGTGCGCCTTGCTGGACAAGGAAAGCCGCCGTGAAATTTCTGTACCGATCCATTATCGCGGTTTCAGCATCCCAAACAAGTTTGTTTTCGGCTATGGCCTTGATCTGGACGAGTATTACCGTAATCTGCCCTTTGTAGCAGTAGTAGACCTGGAGAAGTACAAGCCGCCCGTCCAGGAGAATTTAACCTGAGATGGACAGAGATGAAAAAGATAAACTATTGGAACGAGTTCTCAAGAGCAGGAATCCTTTCTGTCACCATTCTTCTCTAGTGAATTCGAACAGGGTTATACGATTGAATAGGAGGACCCATGCAAGATTACCGTGAGTTTATTGATGAAGTACTGGTGGATGCGGAGAGCATTGAAAAGCGCGTCGCTGAACTCGGGGCACAGATCAGCCGGGATTATGCCGGCGAAGAGTTGTTGATAGTTTGCATGCTGCGAGGCGGGATTACCTTCACGGCTGACCTGACCCGTTTCCTGACCATCCCGCATACGCTGGATTGCATGTCCCTTTCGTCCTATGGCGTCGGCCATTATGCCTCCAGTGGCAATGTGCGGGTCAACTTTGACCTGATGACCAACATCGAAGGGCGGAATGTATTGCTGGTGGAAGATATCGTCGATAGCGGACGTACCCTGGCCCACGTTCTTCAATTGTTGCGGACGCGGGAGCCGAAAAGTTTGAAGGTCTGCGTCCTGCTCGATAAGAAATACCGGCGTGAAGTTCCTGTGGATGTGGATTATGTCGGGTTCGATGTGCCTGATAAATATGTGTTTGGCTACGGAATCGATATTGACGAACATTATCGCCACCTGCGTTTTATCGCCTCCGCCGACCTGAAAAAATACAAGAAAGAGGTTGATCCCAGTAAGTAGGTAAAGGTATGGAGCCATGGCGGGAGAAAATGAGAGTTCTTATGCAGGCCGCTGGATCGCCCGCTTACGCGGCCGGGTGGTTGCCCATGGTGGCACGCCGGAGCAAGCCCGGCGGGCGGCCCAATCCCGCTTTAAGGAAACACCGGAAGTGATCTTTATGCCCACTTCTAACCCACTGAATTTCCCTCCACTATTGGACTCAGTCCGAAATTCAATCCCGGATGACCAGACCGTTTATCTGGTTGGGGGAGCGGTGCGGGATGCCCTGCTGGGTCGTCGTATCCATGATCTGGACTTTGTGCTCGAGCGCAATGCCATTAAGACCGCCCGGCAGATAGCGGATTTTCTGCATGCCGATTTCTACGCACTTGATAGTGAACGCGATACAGGACGCGTCATAGTGACCAATGCTGATGGCTCGCACATGCTGATGGATTTTGCCGCCTTCCGCAGCACAGATCCTTCGACAGGGCCGGGACAAAGTCTTGAAGCTGATCTGGAGGGGCGAGATTTCACCCTTAACGCGATCGCCCTAAAGCTGAGCGATAACAGCCTGTACGACCCTCTGGGCGGAGCAATGGATCTGAAGGAGAAGCGCCTGCGTGCGTGTTCCCCTTCCGCGTTTACGGACGATCCGGTGCGCATTTTACGCGGGGTCCGGCTGGCAGCGAATTTTGGATTCCACATTCTACCGGAAACCCGTGCGGCCATGAAAAAGGCAGCCGGGTCACTGGGGAAAGTCTCCCCGGAACGCCTGCGTGATGAACTCTTCCGTATTTTAGATGGGTCGCAACCAGCAACCTGCTTGCGGGCGCTCGACCTGCTGGATGTACTCGACAGGGTTTTACCAGAGCTTTCTTCGCTTAAGGGCGTGATCCAGATTCCTCCACATGTCCAGGAGGTCTGGGAGCATACCCTGTCAACAGTCGGGTACCTGGAAAGGAACCTGGCGGTATTGACGCCAGAGTACGATCCCGAAAGCGCTTCGGATTTGCTGCAAGGCTTGCTGGTTCTGCGGATCGGGCACTACCGTCAGCAGGTCAACAAAGACCTGATGAAGCCATTGACAGCCGACCGTTCGCGACGCAGCTTGCTTTTCCTGGCGTCGTTGTACCATGATATTGCCAAACCTCAATCAAAACAAATGGATGAAGAAGGGCAATATCACTTTTGGGGTCATGACCAGCAAGGAGCCGAGAAGTTGGCAGCGCGTGCACGCGCTCTGGCGCTTGGCAATGAAGAAATTCAATGGCTGGAGACCATTGTCCGCAACCACATGCGCATCCTGTTCCATACAAACCGGCTGGTTCGGGAGGGCAAGCCGCCCTCCCGCCGAGCCATTTATCGCTTCTTCCGCGATACCGGCCCGGCTGGCGTTGAGGTATGTTTGTTGAGCCTGGCTGATCTGCGGGCTACTTACGAGCAAACCCTGCCACAGGAGACCTGGGCGGCGGCGCTGGAGGTGGTTCGCGCACTGCTGGAAGCCTGGTATGAGAAAAAGGAAGAACAGGTCACCCCCCAGCCGTTGGTGGATGGGAACGATCTGATGCGGGAGTTTTTCTTATTACCAGGAAGAAAGATTGGCGAATTGCTGGAAGCAATCCGTGAAGCCCAGGCGGTTGGGGAAGTGTCTACGAAGGAGCAGGCGCTGGGGCTGGCGCGCAAGAGGCTGGAAGAAGAGCATAAAACGTAAACCGTAAAACGAAAGAACCTTTATCTTCATGTTCTTGTGACAACCAGAAGGAACCTTCTATGAATATAGTTGTCTTCGATCTCGAAACGCAAAATTTATTCGAAGATGTTGGCGGGAAAGGCAATATTGGCGCGTTGAAAGTTTCCTGTGGAGTGACTTGGTCCTCGGAGCGCAACGATTTCAACGTTTATTGGGAGAAGGATGTTCCTGCGCTGATCGCCGACTTAAAGTCTGCCGGGCGGGTAATAGGGTTCAACATCAAAGGTTTCGATTACGAGGTATTGCGTCCATATGCCCCCAATGAGCGATTGCAATTCCTGCCCACTCTGGATATCATGGATGACCTGTTCCATACACTCAGTTTCCGAGTCAGCCTGGATTCAGTTGCACGCGCTACTTTGGGAGCTAGCAAGTCCGCCAGCGGTTTACAGGCAGTGGAATGGTGGCGCGCCGGCGAATTGGACAAGCTGGCTGCTTACTGCAAAGTGGATGTGGATGTAACCCACCGCATCTATGATTTTGGCTGCGCAAATGGTTTTGTGCAATATTACACACGCCTTGGCAGCAAACAGAAAGTGAAGGTGAATTGGAAATGTTAGCAGTGAAAGTTAACGGAATTTCCCTCGCTTACGAACGGCGCGGCAAAGGTCGTCCGCTGGTACTGTTGCATGGCTATCCGCTTGACCATAGCACAATGAAGACACTAGTACCCTTGTTGGAACACGATTTTGATCTGATCCTGCCGGACCTGCGTGGCTTTGGCGAGTCGCAGGCGGTGCGTACGGGATTCACAATGGCCGATTGCGCGGTGGATGTGGCTGGTCTGCTGGACCATTTGAATATTAAGAAAACAGCCATTGCCGGGCATTCAATGGGGGGGTATGTGGCTCTGGCATTTGTAAGTGCCTATCCTGAACGCGTGCTCGGGCTGGGTCTGGTTTCATCCCAGGCTCTGGCGGATACTCCGGAGAGGAAAGCCGGGCGCAACCAGGAAGCGGATGCCATCCTGACCAATGGAGTGAGAGAAGTGGCCGAAAGCATGCCCGGAAAACTAACGGCCAAGCCCGATCTGCAAGGCTGGTTGAGGGAACTGATTCTGCGCCAGCGCCCGGAAGGACTGGCGGGGGCGTTGCGGGCCATGGCAGAACGCCCGGACTCCACGCCACTACTTGCTGGATTTGATCATCCAATAGTCCTGGTGCACGGAATGGCGGATGCGTTGATCCCGATCGAGCGTGCCCGCTCGGTCAAGGCGGCAGTACCTGACGCATATATGACTGAAATTCCGGATGCCGGTCATATGACGATGATGGAAGCCCCGCAGAAAACAGCCGATGCACTCAGGGCATTACTGTAACCCGCGTGAGGTAAGGCGCCTTTTGGTCATATTCTCAGGAGATGCGAAAAGTATCGAACAGCTCCTCCCATTTATTGAATCGTGCAAGCAAAAGGAGCGGCCGGTAGCCGCTCCTGCGGGAATTTCGAATATTTATTTAATTACTTCACCAACAATGGCAGTATCTTCAAGCACTGGCTCGTAGAAACAGCGACAGCCGTTGTCGTGGGAACAACCCTCATTGGGCAGCTGAGGAACTTTATCCTTTGGATAGGTCTTCATCAGCTCATAACAATGCGGGCAGGCATCATATGCAACCGTGACGCGAATGGAACGAACGCGTGGGTTGGCTTGCAGACGCTTAAGCGCCACGGCGGTGGCGGAGAACTCGGCCAGATCGGCATGACAATTGACGCAAGTAAGTGCATTATCGGGGGAGGCAGCGTTACATTTGGAACAGGTTCGCATAATGTTCTCCGGGAATTTTGGTTCTATTTTACCGCGCTTGAAAGAGAAATACCTGGCTTACTGGGATTTACCAAATAAAGAGAAAACGCGGGCACGAAGCCCGCGTTTTCTCTAAAAAGGAGAATGGGAGAATCTCAAATAGGTACTGTGGCAGGATGGATCGCTATCCGATTCTTGATGCCTCTTTCCGTGGTGGCCCGGCGGACAAGTGTATTCAAGTGGGCGATCAATACACCACTTGGCACCGGTTTGACCAGGTAATCGTCTGCTCCGCCATCCAGCGCCCGGGCTACCAGACCAGGGCTGTCGAGGGCTGAGAGAATCAGGATGGGTACAGTACTGAAGGAACGGACTTGCGTGCAGACCTGCCAGCCATCCATTTCGGGCATCATCAAATCCAAGATAACCACATCTGGAGAAACTTTGTGAATCATTTTCAGCCCATCTTCACCGGAGTTGGCCATGTAGGCATCCAGCCCATGCGTTTTCAGCAATAAGGTCAAGAGTTCGGTCATGGCTGGATCGTCGTCAATTGTAAGAACTTTGAACATTTTTTTATATCTCCAAATCTCTTTTGTATCTTATCATCAAGATGAACGATATGCCTTTGCAAACGCTTAACAAAAAAAGGAAAACAAAAGGAGAAAAATGGAAATTGAACACTGGTTCCGCAAAAGTTTGTGGTAAACTTTCCGGTTGGCACGTCTATACCAGGAAAATCCCTGATATCATATTTCACAAGCGAGGAGATAGATAAAGATGGCAAAGAAATGGGTTTACTTGTTCGACGAAGTCGCAGAGGTGGAAAAGTATGCCGGCTCATGGGAAGGTGTACGAGGTCTGCTTGGAGGTAAGGGCTCCGGCTTGGCCGATATGACGAGAGCGGGAGTACCTGTTCCGCCAGGCTTCACTGTTACAACAGAAGCCTGCAACGAATTTCGCAAAACCGGCAAATTCCCGGAAGGCCAATGGGACCAGATGCTGGCAGCCCTCAAGGTTACAGAGAAAAAAGCCGGCAAGAAATTTGGCGACCCGTCCAATCCGCTGCTGGTTTCCTGCCGCTCAGGTGCCAAGTTTTCCATGCCCGGCATGATGAACACCATCCTCAACATCGGTCTAACCGACCAAGTCGTGGAAGGAATGATCAAGTTGACCGGGAATCCCCGCTTTGTATGGGATTCTTATCGCCGCTTGATTGAAATGTTCGGAACAACCGTCTTCAACTTGGACGATGAAGTTTTCGAGCACCCGATGGCAGAGTACAAATCCAGGAAGGGCTACAAGCTCGATACGGAGATGACCGCCGAGGATTGGAAAGCGGTGGTCGCTACCTTCAAAGATGTCTACAAGAAGCATATCAAGTCGGATTTCCCCCAGAACGTTTACAAGCAGATGGAACTGGCCACCAAGGCCGTGTTCGAATCATGGATGGGCAAGCGCGCCGTGGATTACCGCAAGGCCACTGCCATCTCCGATGATCTTGGCACTGCCGTCAATATTGTGACAATGGTTTTTGGGAACATGGGTGACGACTCAGGAACCGGCGTGGCTTTCACACGCAACCCGTCCACCGGTGAGAAGAAGATGATGGGTGAATACCTGATGAATGCCCAAGGTGAAGATGTAGTGGCAGGCATCCGTAATACCCAGCAGATCGCGGAAATGGTCAACAGTATGCCGGAAGTCTACCATCAATTCATGGATATCACTGGCAAACTGGAAAAGCATTACAAGGACATGCAGGATGTCGAGTTCACCATCGAACGCGGCAAACTTTGGATGCTCCAGACACGCAATGGCAAGCGCACTGCCGCCTCCACTGTCAAGATTGCCGTGGACATGGCTAACGAAGGCCTGATCACAAAGGAAGATGCCGTCCTGCGTGTAACCCCGGATGTGGTGGATGCACTGCTGCACCCGCAATTTGATGAAAACGCAAAGAAGAAAGCAATCGTGTATGCCAAGGGTGTGAACGCTTCGCCGGGTGCAGCGGTTGGTCAGGCTTATTTTGATGCTGACAAGGCCGAAAAGATGGCAAAGGAAGAAAAACAGGCTACCATCATGGTGCGACCTTTTACCAAGCCTGATGATGTGCATGGAATGATCGCCTCGCAGGGCGTGCTGACCAGCGAAGGCGGCGCCACCTCGCATGCTGCCGTGGTCGCCCGCCAGTTTGGCATTCCTTGTATTGTGGGCGCTTCGATGATCAAGATCGATCTTGAGAAGCGTATCATGGAAGTGGATGGTAACATCGTCAAGGAAGGCGAGTGGATTTCCGTTGATGGCACTACCGGACAGGTTTATGTTGGTAAACTTGTAACCAGCGCTCCATCTCTGGAAGAGCAAACCGACCTGCTGACCCTGCTCACCTGGGCCGACGATATCGCCGCCCGCAAGGATATCCGCGTCCTGCCGGATGGCCGTAAGGCTCCGGGTGTCCAGGTATGGGCCAACGCGGATTATCCCAAGGATGCCAGGCGTGCCCGCTCGTATGGCGCCAAGGGGATTGGCCTGTGCCGAACCGAGCATATGTTCTTCGAGACCGAGCGCTTGCCGATCGTCCAGAAGATGATCCTGGCCGATACCAGCGAAGAACGCACCAAGCAACTCAACTTGCTGCTCCCAACCCAGCGCAAGGATTTTGACGGCCTGTTCGAGGCGATGGACGGTTACCCGGTCATCATCCGCCTGATCGACCCGCCACTGCATGAGTTCATGCCTGACGAAGAAAAACTCTTCGAAGAAGTTGTCACCATGCGTGTCAAGGGCGAGACCAAGGGCCTGCCGGAAAAGGAAAAACTGCTGGCTGCAATCAAGGGTTTGCACGAATCGAACCCGATGATGGGTCTGCGCGGCGTACGACTTAGCATTTACATGCCTGAAATCGTCGAAATGCAGGTACGCGCCATCTTCGAAGCGGCGGCGGATTGCAGCCTGCGCGGCATCGTGGTTCATCCTGAAGTAATGATCCCACTGACAGGCACCGTCAAGGAATTGGAATGGATCCAGCCGCGCCTGGAGCGGATCGCCAAAACCGTTATGGAAGAGAAAAAGGTCACATTCACTTACAAGTTCGGGACCATGATCGAGATACCGCGCGCGGCTGTGACCGCAGGTGAAATTGCCAAATTGGCCCAGTTCTTCTCCTTCGGCACGAACGATCTGACCCAGATGACCTTTGGCTACAGTCGTGACGATGCAGAGCGTAACTTCCTGGTCACGTACGTCAGCCAGGGCATTCTGCCGAAGAATCCGTTCCAGACCCTGGACCGTGAAGGTGTTGGCAAATTGATGCAGATGGCCATAAATGACGGTCGCAAGACTCGCCCCGAACTGGAAGTAGGCATTTGCGGTGAGCATGGAGGGGATCCTGAGTCGATCGAGTGGTGCCATATCATCGGTAACAACTACGTCTCCTGCTCGCCCTTCCGTGTCCCGATCGCCCGCTTGGCGGCTGCGCATGTGGCCCTGAAATACGCCGGCAAGGAGATTGCGGAAGATAAGTAAAAGAAGAAGTAGTAAGAGGAAAGTAATAACTGTCCAGTACGAAAGGGCCACGCCTGGAAGGGCGCGGCCCTTTTTTAATGTGGAGGTAAAAAATAAATATTCAGAATAAATGATTACGCAGAAATTTGAACTGGAAGGGTGTACAATCAAATTGGAGAAGCACAATATGAGCCATTTGCCTGTAGATACCAGCCGGGAGACAGAGCCGATCCGCCTGTTCAAATCTGATTTCCTGGAATTCTTCACCCACATCAGCCCGGCAGCGGTGGCTGGATTTTGGCTACCGATAGTTGTGATCCTGCTCGTATATGCCGTATTGACAGCACCTGCAATGATTTTTCCCTGGTATATCCCAATAGGTATTATTCTCGGGCTAATCCTTTGGACATTGACCGAATATTGCCTGCATCGCTTTTTATTCCACCATCACCCGACCACGCCCCGCCAGGAACGTATCTTCTTCCTGTTCCACGGCATTCACCATGCCCAACCTCAGGTGAAGACGCGCCTGGTGATGCCCTTCCCGGTCAGCATCCCACTGGCGGCCGTTTTCCTGGGGATTTTTTACCTGGTCCTGGCAATTCTGCTCCACTCCACCGAGTGGGTGGCACCGCTGATGGCGGGTTTCGTAGCTGGTTACCTGGTTTATGATTTGACCCATTATGCCCAGCATCATTTTCCGATGCGTTCAGGTTATGCCAAATATATCAAACGCTACCATATGCAGCATCATTACAAGGACCCGGATACACGGTTTGGTGTAAGTTCGCCCATCTGGGACTGGGTCTTCTGTACACAGGGAGTGGATTAAACCATGGACGCATTGGAAGCCATCCTGACCCGGCACTCGATTACGAAAGTCAAATCCGATCCGGTACCGCGCAAGCTCATCGAAAAATTACTGCGCGCGGCAGTACAAGCCCCCAACCATTACCAGGTGCGACCATGGCACTTTGTTGTGCTGACGGGCAAAAGCCGGGAGGCCCTTGGGGAGGTGATGGCGCAGGTACTTAAGCAACAGCACCCGGATTTATTGGATGTGGCGTTGGAAAAGGAACGTGCCAAGCCTTTGCGCGCCCCGGTGCTGATCGCCGTGGGTGTAGACAAGTCCGTTGATCCAAGAGTGTTGGAAACCGAAAATATTTGCTCTGTGGCGGCGGCGGTGGAGAACCTGCTACTGGCGGCACATGCGGAAGGCCTGGGAGCGATGTGGCGAACAGGCCCGGCAGCGCGCGACCCGCAAGTAAAGAAGTTCCTGGGTTTCGAACCCGACCAGGAATTGCTCAGTTTCGTGTATATAGGCTATCCGGACATGGACCCCCCGGTAATAGAGCGTCCTTCATTCGAAGATCGGACAGTCTGGATGGATTGAACGCGGGATGAGGAGCACCGAACGTACAAAAAAACAAGTAACAAAGAGTGCGGTTGATAGCCCCAATACTTTTTCGGCTTATTGAAGGGTCAGGTTCTCGATCTCCAACCAAGCGTCCGGGTTTTCCAGCGTGCCATAGCCCAGTTGTCCTCCAGGGGTCCAGGCAGCGAACTGGTTGTCAATCCATAGTACCAATCCCAGCGGCGGAGGAGGGGAACAGGATGTCCTCAGGATTTCTTTTCGATCCACGCTGAATATGCAGCCATCCAAGCTCCAATGAATAGAATAATCGTGCCATTGTGTAACATCCAGAGCGACTTTGGTCGCATCCTGATGGATGATTCGGGCGACCAGCCTGCGCAGGAAACGGGAAATTGGCCGGATTGCGCATAGCGGTAAGGCCAGCAGGCCGGGTGCGAAGAGGAAAGGTGGGATACCAGGCGAGCGAAATGTTCCAGCAAAGAAACCGTTGGCTGGAATCCTTTCAGGATCGTCACGCAGGGAAAGCCAGTTCGGCGGGGATGCATGCATGAACCAGGCGGTTTGCGGAAGAGCGGGCAGGCGTCCGGGTTGGCCGCCGAAACCGAGCGAGAAGCCGAACGGGTCATTCCAGACACCGAAACCCCACGTACCGGGCAGGTCCGTTCCCGATACACAAGCGCGCAGGCTCAAAGTCCCGGGTGGAGAATGGAGAAAGCAGCTGCGGGAGAGGCTGGCATAATCGTCAAGCTGGGCCAGGCGATAGGTCCGAGGCGGCCCGGTCGGAATGCTCAGCCGCCAGCCTGCGGTGGTTTGGCGGACAAAAGAACCGGGAGTCAGGCGTGGCCTGAGTTGAATATCCATCCCGATAATTATACGTGTATAATTGGCACGCACGGAGGATTAATGGAAATTACATGGTACGGACATTCATGTTTTCGTTTGGCCGAGCGAGGCATGGCCACGGTCGTTTGTGATCCGTTTGATGCCGAGATGGTGGGTTATGGGTCGCTTAAACTGAAGGCGGACATCGTCACATCCAGCCACGATGCACCCGGACATAACTTCCTGAGCGCGGTCAAGGGCTATTCACACGCCATCACCGGTCCAGGTGAGTTCGAGATCGGCAGCGTTTTTATTACCGGCGTCCAGATGGATGGACAGGGCAAAAAAGCGGAGGAAAAACCGCGTAATACTTTATATGTATTCGATTACATGGGCATAACGGTGGCGCACCTGGGTGATATGCGCTCCGTTCCGCCTCAGAATGAAATCGAAAGCCTCGGAACGGTAAATATTGTGCTCGTTCCGGTGGGCGGTGGCAGTGGATTGAATGCGGCCAAAGCGGCGGAAATCGTCAGCCTGTTGGAGCCAAACATCGTCATCCCGATGCACTATTCCACCCCGGCAACCAAAGTGCCTCTCGACCGGCTGGACAAATTCCTGAAGGAAATGGGCATGCACGAAGCCGAGACCGTAGCGAGCCTGAAGGTAACCAAAACCAGCCTGCCGGATGAAACGAAATTAGTCGTGCTGGATTATCAGCGCGAATAGGGCACGTGGTCATGTCTGTAAAATTGATGATGACCTGGGACATTGCCCCCGAACACGAACAGGATTATTTCGAGTTCGTTATTGGGGAATTCATACCCGGCGTCCAGCGATTGGGATTCCAGCCGGTGGAA
This sequence comes from Anaerolineales bacterium, assembly GCA_050014055.1. Classification (GTDB taxonomy): domain Bacteria; phylum Chloroflexota; class Anaerolineae; order Anaerolineales; family Villigracilaceae; genus UBA877. The sequence continues at coordinate 23,836 of JBEKEB010000022.1, forward strand.
GCCTGGGCAACCATTTACGGAGATTACCCGCAAATCCAGGTTGGCATCCTGGCCGATGATTTGTCGGGTGTACAGCAAGTTTTACGCTCAGAAGGTTGGACCCAGATGCAAGACAAGTTACTGGCTCTGGTAAAGAATTTTTCGTACAAGATTGTCACGGCGCGCAACGGGTTCCAATTTTGAAAATTTTCTTTAAAAGATGAATTAACAATCGGAGATACCAGACAGGAACAATCTAAACGAGGAGATACGATATTTGGCCGAATAGACGCTGCAAGACACACTCTTTGGGTTGAAAATCGATTTTATTGGCGTAACCATCCGGATTGGTTCAGCTTTGCCTGACTCATAGTAATGACTGAATTTTCCACCCTAATCTTGAACTGGTATGCCCGCCAGGGACGTAAATTGCCCTGGCGCGGTTCGTTAAATCCATACGAAATCTGGGTATCTGAGATCATGCTCCAGCAGACCCGCGTCGAGGCGGTAATCCCGTATTTCGAGCGCTGGATGGAGCGGTTTCCGAGTATAGCCGATCTGGCGGCGGCTTCCGAGCAGGAAGTTCTTTCTGTCTGGGAGGGGCTGGGATATTACAGCCGGGCACGCAATTTGCATAAGGCTGCCAGGATCGTAATGGAAGAATATGATGGCAAACTACCGAGCGATTTGCAGGCGTTACGCAGACTGCCTGGCATTGGAAGATATACTGTTGGCGCGATTGCTTCCATGGCTTTCGGACAGGATGCGACCACGCTGGATGCCAACCTACGAAGGGTTTTTGCACGTGTTTTTAATATGGCACAGCCTGCCGATAGCAAGGCAGGAGAGGATATCCTTTGGGAACTGGCTGAAGCCCATTTACCAAAAGGCGAGGCGGGAGACTACAACCAGGCGCTGATGGATTTGGGCGCGACCATTTGTTTATCGAAAAAACCGCGCTGCCTGCTTTGCCCTTTACGCGAAATGTGCCGGGCACACCAACTCGGCGTGGAGGAGCAACGCCCGGTGCTGAAAACAAAGGCCGAAATACCGCATTACATTGTCACCGCGGCAGTCATCCAGAGGGACGGGAAAGTCTTACTGGCAAAGCGCCCGTCGAAGGGTTTGCTGGGAGGGATGTGGGAATTCCCTGGAGGAAAAATAGAGAGGAACGAAACGCTCAAAGATTGTCTGACCCGGGAAATCCAGGAAGAATTGGATGCGATAATCAGCGTGGGTGAGCCGTTAGGAATTTACAAGCACGCCTATACTCATTTCCGCATTACCCTGCATGCCTTCTTTTGCGAATTGACTGAGGGCGAACCGAAACCAATCGAAGCAGCTGAATTAGCATGGGTCCATCCGAGTGATCTGCAGCATTACCCAATGGGAAAAGTGGATCGTCAGATAGCCCAGAAATTGGCTAGCCGCACAAATAAAAAGCTTTTGATATGAAATAGTGCTATTATAAGTATTGTGCGACGTTCCGTTCTAAAAAAAGAAGCCGCTCGGAGGCTCAAGTGTTAAAACGACGAGGAACGATGCCAGATTTGGGGGTGGGGGATATGGATGACCAATGACGAATATGAAGTGGCGCGAAAGCGCATGGTTGAGGAACAGATTGCCGCTCGCGGCATTCGCGACGCGCACGTTTTAGCGGTGATGGGTTCCGTGCCGCGGCATTGCTTTATCCCAGCGGATGACCTGGCCTGGGCATATGCAGACGGTCCGTTACCAATCGGCTTCGGACAGACAATTTCGCAGCCATACATAGTCGCCCTGATGACGGAATTGCTGGAACTGGAGCCTACCAATCGGGTGCTGGAAGTCGGCGGCGGTTGCGGTTACCAGGCGGCTGTGCTGGGAGAACTGGCAGAGGAAGTTCACAGCGTGGAGGTCATACCGGAACTGGCATGGCAGGAAGGAAAGACTCTGGCGGGTTTAGGTTATACTCATGTCCATGTTCACAGTGGGGATGGCAGCCCAGGCTGGCCGGAGGCTGCTCCATACGACCGGATCCTGGTGGCAGCGGGGGCTCCGGAGGTTCCACAGCCGCTGCTCGATCAGCTAGCTGACGAGGGACGACTGGTCATCCCTGTGGGGAGCCAGAGTGTACAGCAGCTGGAAGTGTGGAAACGGAGCGGCAAAGAATTCAACCGCCGTATCACCCTGGAAGTCTGTTTTGTTCCGCTGCATGGTCAATTTGGCTGGAAATAATCCAAGGAGCAAACCATGAACGAGATAGTCCGAATGCTGTTATACGGGATAGGAGCAGCCGGTTTGTTCGGCGGTCCATATATCGTTTACCTGGCATTTTATAAGCCAGCGACGTTTCCCAAACCAAAGCTGGCCAAATTGCAGGGGGCGGGGGCTTTCCTGATCGGTGTGGTTTTATTATTCATAGTTTTCAAACTGCAATAAAAAAACGAAGCGAATTCAACCAAGCTGCTGTGACAAAACGAATGAAACCCTTTAATAATCAGGGCAGGCTCTGAACCTGCCCTGATTATTTATGCTTTGGTTACTGCCGTGAACACCATTGGCCTGCGACCAGTCTGGTTGCGGAGCAGCGAACGGACCGCGTCCGTGATGAGTTTTTCATCATCCAGGCCAGCGCTGTTAACCAGGTCACTGACCTTCTTTCGTACAGCTGGAATGATCGCCTCGGCATCTTCGGGAGAAATGAAGCCGCGTGTGATGACCTCGGGCTCTTTGAGCAAACGACCGGAATACTTATCCAGCGGAATGGTGATGAGGACGACTCCGGAACGGGACAATTGTTCGCGCTCGCGCATCACATCCTGGTCAACATCACCGACACTATCCCCTTCGACAAAGACATAATTGCCGGGATTTCGTTCCGCCAAGGAAAGTTTGCCATCAGCCAGTTCCACCACCTGCCCATTTTCGACGACGAATATATTTTCCGGAGGAATGCCGACCTGTTTCCCCAAAGCGGCATGGCGCTTCAATTGGTGCAGTTCGCCATGTATGGGCATGAAGAATTTTGGCCGGACCAGGTTCAGCAAGAGTTTCATTTCCTCGGAACTGGCGTGGCCTGAAACATGCACTGCCGAGAGAGCTTCGTATATCACTTCGGCGCCCCGACGGAGAAGACGATTAATGGTTTTATTAATGGCTTCTTCGTTGCCAGGGATGGGGTGGGATGAGATGACGATGGTATCCCCCATTTCAACGTCGAATTGGCGATTGGTGCCAGCGGAAAGCCGGCCAATAATGGAGGTCGGTTCGCCCTGGGAACCGGTGCACATCAGCACAACCTCACTTTTCGGTAAGTGCAGGGCTTCCTCCAGGCTGACTAGAGTCGTGTCAGAAATGTTCAAATACCCCATCTTCTGGGCGATTTTCACATTGTCCACCATGCTCATGCCTACAAAGGCCAGTTTGCGGTTGTGCTGCACGGCGGCATCTGCGACCTGCTGCATGCGGGCAATTAGTGAAGCAAAAGTTGCGATGATGATTCGGCCGGAAGCATTGCGGAAAACCTCATCAAGAGCCGGACCGATGACGCGTTCGGAAGGGGTCCAGCCGGGCCGTTCGGCATTGGTCGAATCAGCCAGAAGAACATCAACACCGCGCGATGAAAATTCGGCCAACTTGGCGAAATCGGTCGGCCAATTATCCACCGGGGTCTGGTCGAACTTGTAATCGCCAGTATGGATGATAAGCCCGGCGGGAGTGGTAATTCCCAGCCCGATAGCATCCGGAATGGAATGACAAACGTGAAAGGTCTCAATCTGGAAAGGGCCAATATGGAAGGTCTCACCGGCCTGGATAGTATGCAGGTCGGCTTTCCCAGCCAGACCGTTACGCGCCAACTTGACTTCGATCAGGCCGCGTGTAAGAGGCGTAGCGTAGACCGGGGCTGTGACTGCAGCCAACAGGTGCTGGATGCATCCGATATGATCTTCGTGTCCGTGGGTAATAACAATCCCGAGAACCTGAGTGGCATGGTCCAGGAGATATTTAAAATCGGGGATGATATAGTCCACCCCAAGCATGTCATTGTCGGGGAACATCAAACCAGCATCGACAATCAGGATTTGACCGTTGTACTCGTACACCATCATGTTTTTGCCGACCTCGCCCAGGCCGCCGATGGGGATGATGCGCAGTTTTTCTTGATTATTGTTCATGGAAATTCCTTTTGAATTAATAGATATTGTCCCACCCAGTGTCATGCAGTAAATAAAAACACAAAACACCCCGGGAAAAATAGAGGAGTTGGGAAGAACAGTTAAATTATGTACTTACAAACTGCCATATATGGCAGTAAAAGTCAACATTGTGAGGTCAGTATAGCAGGACAGGGTCAGATTGTCAAATCAGAGATGGGGAGGAGCTAACACTGTGCCGGATGTGTGCACATCGTTGACCACCTGGAATACTTGTCGGAGATCACCACTTACAAAGGTATAGAGGTATTTTGGGGGGAATTAATTCAGGGTAGATAATTCTTAGAAAATCCCTTTGTATTATTTGCCCACCGTTAATTATTAATTTAGAACCTTTTTACCGTGGTTACCGTGGATTATATTATTTATTTTTTACAATTGGCGTAAATTTACGATAATTTGAGTAATAATCCAAAAGGATATTTCCGAAACATACCCGCACTTTGTGTAGGATTTGAGCCTCGAACCTAGCGGTTAAAGGTTCAAATCCTATACAAGGCACACGATAATGGATAGAGGCTTTTTGGGGGAAGCACAAAGGGTTCACCCAATCTGAAGTCACCATTCAGCTCTTAACTATGCCTCTTGCCCGGTTGTACCCAATAATTTAGAAGTTTTCTTGTCCCGTTGGTGATTTTATCGTATCATCTTTCTGCAAGAACACAAATGCCCATTGGAGGCTTCCCAGCTGGTTGGCCCAATAGTGCGCTTTAGAAAACCCTACTTCTTTAAGTAACTTAACAACTTCCTGCCCTGTATCTAAAATAAAGATATCTGGTTTAGCAAATTTCATCTTTGCACAATAATTCTCATAGGCTAAAAGGCCACGGCGTTGGAATAGCCAGGAACATCAGAGCAGAGGCGGCTAGAGCAATATCTTTCATAAAATTTATCATTTCTCCCATTTTTGCTTGTGGGTCGCTAACAGACCAAAAGTTGTGCATCATAAAAGCGACCGGGACCAGGAAGACAACGATCATAATAGCTCCAATATACGGTTGGTATCCCAGCAAAATGCTCAAGCTGCCCAATAGAAGCAAGAGTCCGCTTCCACCGACTGCCAGCTTGGGTGCTGGAACGCCTTTGGATGCTGCATAACCGCTCATCATTTTGATTCCCATAAAATGGTGTACCGCACTATATAGGTAATATCCTCCGAGGATAATTCTCCCGATCAAAAAAGCGATAGCCATGATAGATCTCCTTTAGTGTATGTTTGAAAAATGTTTTTCTGAATTCCACGTCAACATAAAATTCCCTCCATTTATTTCCAACTGGCGAATAATATTGGGGAAATATTCTATATTGTACCATTTTCGTCACCACCTTGATATGAATCGCATTGCCTCAAGTTAAATGTGACTATTGAAAGTATCGTTGCCTCATAAAGAATGTTACTCTACGGCAGAAGCTTTTGCAATGCCGGAGGAGAACATGATGAGTCAACGCAGCAAGCGAGA